>JAJDEL010000671.1 GCA_029259835.1 Planctomicrobium sp.
AATTTTCCTTCGGCTCTTTTACCTCCTTACACAGACGAATCGAAGTAACATAGCTCTGGGCTGAGTGGCCTATTTCATTTCGCTTGTCACTTAACTCCAAAGTTCACGCAGGCTGCGTGGGTGGTTCAAGACACAACCAAGCTTATCCAACCCGACGTTTGTCCGAATTGGTGATCGAGAAGCACTTTGGGGTGCGGAATCGGACGACATGTCTGAAGGCATCGAGCTGACAGGTTGCGTGCTTCCGAGGATGGCTGTCACGTTAACAGATGCTGGCAGCTTGGTCGGCATCTTCGGTTACAGTGTGCAAACATGGCGGCATATAACAATCCTTGACACGCAGGCCACCCCGTAGGGTGGCACAACCGAATTGTTCGGTTGGGTCGCGTAGCGACAAGATGAACGCACCATGAGCTTACTTTTCCTGGTAGACTTTCGACCAAAGGAGAGACTCACTGGACAAGAGTTCAATGATGACTTTGCCATCAGTTAAACATGAAATGCGAACGGCATAGCAACTTGTGCTGACAGCACCCGACCACCAAAAAGAGTGGACGGGCCACCCAAGTGGCTCGGGTGTCTGACCACTGAGAATGAGATTTGCGGACCTGCTTTTGCAATCGAATGGGACGCAAATCAGACTCACTAGGTCACTGCCCGATGCTTTCAACTCAGGGAAAATTTACACATCGACGCTTTTGAATTTTCTGGATTCGAAATTGCGACAATTTCACTTGCGTTTGGTCATCACCGTCAATCAAACTGTAATGAAAGACACAAGAAATCTCTAATCGAGGGCACCCATGGCGAACAGTACAGGCAATGATCGGCAGGAAAAGAACTTTACGGAACTATCGTTCATTTTACGCGTCCTTTCGTGGGCTGTGCTATTCGGCTTGGTCTTGATTCTGACTATCGCGATCGGGCAACGCTCCTCTTCGATGGCATCTGTTGGATTCTCCTGCTCGCTTGCCGCGCTGCTTAGCGGCGGATTGACCGGTTTTCTATTCGGAATCCCAACCACAAAAGAATCCTCAGCTGAAGGTGACAGGATACAACATTCCTTGAGTAACAGCCTTGAGCAAGTTTCTGACTGGCTGACAAAAATAATTTTAGGCGTCACTCTCACCCAACTTACGAAAATTCCGGAATCAATCGAGAGTATTGGATTATTCGTTGAACTGCGGCTCGGTGTCCCTTCAACTGCCCCAGTTATCGTTGGTTTTTTAGTGTACTTTGCGATTCTTGGATTCCTGATAGCGTACATTTACACGCGGATCGGGTACACACGACTACTGATCTCTTCCGATTTGAGTACGGATGAGTTGCGTAATGACTTCCGGAAGAAAAAAGAAGAGATTGAAGCGAGACTTGTGTCAATGCAAATTGATCAAGAACAGGTGAAATCATTGGCTCTCGGGGCGTTAAAAGTTTCCTCTGATCGAGGTGAAGAAAATCGTCACGAAATAGATCCTGAGCTCGAGAAGCTTGCCGACGACTACTTGGCGATCAACATAGAAGACGACAAGCAACGTGTTCTCGCAGAAGATCAATCTGCAAGGGAGATGGCAGATTTCGTAATCACCAAAGGAGTTTCCCGAGATCTACTCGCCAGTTCACACCATGAAGGCTTGGTACTGGCGCTTGCGGCGACGGTTCATGTTCTACCAGAACACGAAGATGTTACGAGGCTGCTCAGAGTTGCCGATGAAGTCTCTCGACAACATGTCAAGTATCGATTATTGCTTGCGTTTAGCCGGTTGATTGAACATGGAATGGTATCTAAAGAGGATGTTCCGAAACTTAAAAACCTCTTCAAGTCTTATAGGCACAAAGCCGACGGGCCACTTCTCAAACGATTGACGCACACAGAAGAACTGCTGAATGAGTGAAGTTCCCCACGTTATTGTGGGCGCAGGTTTCGGGCTAGGTAACTTGCTCGAATTGGGCTAGGCTTTGGTAGCCTAGGGTAGAGTGTTTTCTGAGGCGATTATAGAAAACCTCAATGGACTCGAAGTGGCTTCTGCGGACCGCAGGCCACCCCGTAGTGTGGCCCGTTCGGCTGGGTCGCGTAGCGACAAGATGATCTCACCATGAGCTTACTATTTCTGGTAGACTTTCAACCAAAGGAAAGACTCACTGGATGAAGAGGCCGATGACGACCTTTCCGTTGACGAAACAGAGAAAGCGAACGGTCGAGCATCTTGTGCTGGCAGCAACCAACCGCTCAAAAGAGAGCGGACGAGCCTTTCATACCCATCTGCGGTGGTAAGAGGCTTCAAGTAAAGCATCGGTCCACCAGGAGCCTCTTTCGACTGTGCTGCCCAGAAAGAAAATTTCTCTGGGTCACCCACGGCTACCCTTTTGTCAATTTGACGGTTAGGCTCGTGGAATGTTTTTCGGTGAGTCGGGATGGTTCCTAACGGTCAGCCGCTCGGTGACCTCAGTCGTCAAACAGTTAAGCTCAATCTTTATAAATCAGGAAAACTCGATGAGCAATTTCGCCCCAGTGATCAAGTGCAAGAAGTGCGGAGGTACCTTTCAACCCGATCTGAAGACCAAGGGAAAATGGATCTGCCCAAATTGCCAGGCGAAGAATGCAAATCTAAAGCGTCATTATCGGTCAGTTGCAGATCTCATCATCCTCGGGTTGATTGCCACCGTCATCTTTATTCTCATTGGATTCAAGCAACGTGGGCTAGATTTTGGTCTCATTCTGACAGCAGCTCATGCTGTACTGCTCCTTGTCACAATCGTTTTTGTATACAAGTCGAAGGCACCGTGGGAGGATACAACAACGAAAACGTTGATATGGGTCGTGTTCGGTCTGGCATTGTCGTTTAATGTTTTCATTCCGTTGTTGACGATCGGCATTTTGAACATTCCCGTACTCGTGATCTACACGATTATCTTCCCGTATCTATTCTGGTTGAACGCACAAGCCAACAAGTGCATTGTCACGTCGAGTGCCACTGGCGTGAATTGAAACCGAAACCAAACGAAAGTAACGATTCAATGCTGACCGAGCGCTACTATTTCGACGATGGAAAATCTCGCAAATTTTGGTCGGTTGCGAATCGAGGAAAAACAGTTGTGACGACATCCGGACGCTTAGGTGCGAAAGGGCGTGAGTCAAAGAAGGTCTACAGCACTCCGAAAGAAGCGAAAGCCGCTGTGAAAATCGCTGCGGATCAAAAAGTGGAGCGGGGGTACATTCGCGTCGATCCCAGTCAGCTCAAAATCAACCAAATTGAAGGAACACGCAAGGCAACCGAAAAGCAAGTTGCCAAGTTTGAAAAACAAATCGGCGCACAACTTCCAGAAGAGTATCGAAGCTTTCTTCTTGCGAACAATGGTGGTCGTCCCGTGTCAGAGGGGATCAACGTGTTTGGGCACCCGTCGCCTTATGGCTACATTGCCCTTGTTGATCCACTGTACTCGCTACACTCAAAGGCTCCCCAGTATGCGAGCCTGCATGGCGCCATCGGCTCGGACTATTTCATCTTACCGCCTGGACATATTCCGATTGCCGACTCGGGTGGAAACTTAATCACGATTGACTTGAAGCAAAAGGTCGGCGTGATCTATTACTTTGATCACGAAATGCCAGATGAAGATGACTTGGACGACGAAGATGTCACTCACTATACGCTGAAACACGCGATCCTGCTCGCTGGTTCCTTCGACGAACTACTGACCAGAATGGCAGTTCATCGTGACCCTGATTGATACGGACAGATAATTCGAAGCCCATTGAACTAAATTTCATCAGTGGGATCCACGCGCAGTAGAGGCGGAATTGAATTTTGCCTCATCATTTATTCGCTGCCAGGATGGCCCACATTTTGTTTTCGCAAAGGAACCGCCATGCAGTATTATTGCTCCATCACACTGATTTTGTGTCTCTTGTCAATTCAAACCTTCGCTGACGATGATGGCAAAGTCTCCCAGGCGAATCAGAATTCCAATGAGAATGCTGAATTCCAGTTCGATGGAGTTTGGAAACCGAAAGGCGCTATTCTAAGTGGCGTCTTTTTGCCGCCCGCTGTTCTTGAGACAATCACTCTCACGATCGAAAAAAAGAAATACGAGGTGACCGTCAAAGGCGAAGATCATTCCGACAAAGGCACATTTACTCTTGACGAGACAGTCACACCAAAGCGGATGACAATTAAAAGTGAATCCGGTCCCAATAAAGGCAAGACGTTTCTCGCGATTTACGAGATTAAGAATGCAAATGCGATGCGAGTCTGTTACGACCTGTCCGGTAAGGCGTTTCCTAAAGAGTTCAAGGCACCCAAAGACACAGAACTGTACCTCGTTGGATATCGCCGACAGTGAAGTTGTGCGAGAGCCTGCTCGACGACTAAGAATTCGGACAATAGCCGGTCACGTTGAAGGGTCAACGCGAGGAGATTTTTAATTCAAATTTTGTCCGTCGTTACTTGCTGGTTATTCCTCTCTCCGTCTTTGTTCGCGCACCACGGTGCTTTTTACAAGTCGGTTTTCCGGGCTGTTCAGAAAGCTGATTTCGATGGTATTAAAGAATTGTTTTCGGAATCAGCTTGGAACGGAACAAAAGGGGAAATGTCAGGGCCAGAACTGCAGTCTCGGCTGAGGCGAGGTGAACTGATTCCACTTCGTTCTAGGTCAGTGACGTACCTGAATGAATATGCAAGTAGCGATGAGAAGAGATCGAAATGCCTTGTGACATTTAAATTAAAATACGACGAGACTGAAAAGCCAGATGAGCAGATTTGGCTTCTCACCGAGCGAGTCGATTTCAAGATCTTCACGGACACGAAATCGTGGCAGATTGTGCGGATCGTAAATACGAAAAAAGAGGCAGAGTGCTTTCTGGGGAAGATACTACCGTAGTATGATTCGCTGGCCGACAGCATGTTTCACAATATGCGTGAAATGAAAGCAGAACATTCACTTTGAATCGAAAGTTGAGGGGAATTCAGCCTGTGCGCTCGGCAAACTCCTCGACCGAATATTTTGTTTTGAGGAAGAGCAATCAATAACGCAACACTCTTTCGCGTTCCAAGATCGCGACTCAAACGCGATACTCATCGACTCGATTGGATTGACGATTGCGAATCGCTTGTTGTCGATGTTGATTTTTGTGTTTGGCTAGCAAGCCATTACAATACACCATTGCCCATGACTGACAATGTTATCGCAATTGACCGCGATGCAGACAGCACTTTGTACCGTTGGAACCTATCGTTCGCTCACGCTATGACGACTGGCGAAACAGATGCGTTCGATGGGATGATCGGAGGTGACTCACCAACTGACCTTATTGCATGCTTCGATACCTGGATGACGCAAAGACAAGCGTCGCACATGTGGACGTTTTTCCGCTCGTCAATTCGAGATGATCAAATCGTCGTAGAAATTCGATCAGGATGTTAGAGTAGGGCAAGTGGGGGTTTGCCCATTCATTTCTCAAAGAGTAATAATGATCGCGTCATGGACAATTCAAACAACAAGTTCCTGACCACCAATGACGATGGCATCACTCGTTGTTGGTGGGGTAGCGAACACTCAGACTATCGACGTTACCACGACGAAGAATGGGGGCGACCTGTCGTTGACGATGTGCGACTCTTTGAAAAGATCTGTCTTGAGGGCTTCCAGTCTGGACTTTCCTGGCTGACGATTCTCCGCAAGCGCGAGAACTTCCGGGCCGCCTTC
>JAJDEL010000672.1 GCA_029259835.1 Planctomicrobium sp.
GGCAATGATGATGGAACCGACGGAAACTGAATCAAAAGAAACACTCGATGCATTCGTCGAGGCACTGACGAAAATCGTCGCCGAAGATGCCGACTTCCTCCACGAAGCCCCACACAGCACCAACATCCGTCGCCCGGATGAAGTCTCTGCGGCCCGCAACCCGATTCTGAATTGGCAAACCTGCGTGAAGGATTAGATCCAGAAAACAAACTCAATTCACGAACTCGCCAGCAGTGACGCATATCAATTGACACGCCGGTCAACATGATGCAGAATTATTGAAACGTGACACAGAAATTAGTTCTGTGCTATTACTTGTTCTACGCAAAGGACTGTGCCAATGTTTCACGTTGCTCTCACTGTCGCATTTCTGTCAGCTGGTGGCCTTCAGCACCAACAGACCGCACGTTCGCTAGAGTTGCTTGGCAATACCGTTAGGTTTTCGCACATCAAGACCGTTCAACACCCTGAACGTAAAACGGTCTGGGGCACTCCTACTACATACGAGTCGACTCTGCCCCCACTGTTTGACGCTTGTGGTGTTTCCCTTACGGTTCGACGGCTGGAGAGCGTTTCGATTCGATGCAAAGACGATGTGCGACTGGATCGTTCGCTTGCCCTGTTGGAGCCAATCCAGAGGCTCAAGAACCTTACGTTTTATGACACACCGATAACAACGGATAAGTTAAAGGAAGTGCTGTTTACCGTCGACGTTTCAGCTCTTTACCTTAGCAGTGCCAAGCTTCCACGCGGTCGCCTACCTGTTCTAAACCACGCCCCCCTCACATGGCTCTGCGTTTCCCGCACGCAATTCTCCAATCCCGCAATTGCCGATCTTCCCCCGGCGTTGCAATACCTGGATGCGACTCGTACACGTATCAACGACCAAGGATTGGCCGCATTCCAGCGTCTTCGCAACCTAAACACCCTGAATCTTTGTCGAACCCCAACTACCGAACAGGCAGTAATCGCCTTGCGCAAAGATATGCCATGGTGCCACATTAAATGGGAACCACTACTCAACCCATAGCGTATACGACCCCAATGCAATTGCCCCGCTACTTCTCACCGGATTTATTTCAAGGCACAAACTCAGCGTCAGTTTGTGGGCAATTGATTGGTAACGTTTTGTCTGAATATCTGATAAAAATTGATCTGAACTCATGTCGCTTACGTAGGCTCTATGACTTCTGAACCACAGACTTAATGAATGAGGCACAAAATGCGACAGCTGCTCGTTTTCTCTTTGAGCATTGTCCTGGGGGCAGTTCAAGGTTTCGCTGAGGATGATTACAAGTACGAAAAGAAAATTGGGACACTTGTTGAGCCGTATCTGTCACACAATAAAGTGAATGCAGTTTCCGTCGGAGTGATCTCGAATGGGGTCGTCTGGACGCAGCATTATGGGACGCTCGCTGGAAAAGGTACTCCGGCTCCAGATGACAAGACACTCTACGAAATCGGCTCGATTTCCAAAGTCTTCACATCACTCTTGCTGGCAGACGCGGTCAATTCCGGTCGACTGAAACTGGACGATTCGATCAGCGTCATCATGAAAGAGCTTGGCGAACAGAATCCAAAAGTCGGCAATGGCATTACGTTTCAGCATCTTTCGCTTCACAACTCTGGCCTGCCTGTCATGCCGCTGAACATCAAGCCTGCCGACCCGGCGAATCCGTTTGCTGATTATGATCGTGAATTGCTCAATCAGTACCTGTTGAAGGCGAAGCCAGCACGGAAGCCGGGAGAAGGTTATGAATACTCCAACCTTGCTGCTGGATTGTTGGGTGATTTACTGGCACGTCAGGCGGGCGTCAATTACGAAACATTGCTTAATCAGAAACTGACGGAACCGCTCAAGTTAACAGACACCGGGATCACTCTATCGACAGAGCAGGCGCAACGATTCGCACCACCGCACAATGCGGCGATGCTGCCTGACAAGGCATGGGACTTTGATTCACTCGCTGGTTGCGGAGCGATCCGAAGCAACGTTCATGACATGCTGTTATTTGCAAAAGCGTCACTCGATCCACCGGATGGAGAAGTCGGCAAGGCGATTGACCTCGCCTGGAAGCAGCATAAGCCGTCTGAGGATGGGCATCTGGCGATGGGGTTGGGATGGATGATTGCAGGTGACCGCACAACCCGCTGGCACAATGGTCAGACCGGCGGCTACCAGAGCATGTTGCTGATCAACCGACCACTCAAAAGCGCCACAGTGCTACTCTGTAATACGGCAGGGTCCGGCGTTGACGGCCTCGCGGAGCAAATTTTCCAGACAATCGTCGGCTTGAACGTTCAGCCGAAAAACTTTGAAAAGGAATTCGAAGTCGACCCCAAAGTTGCTCAGCGACTTGCAGGCAAATACGAACTTGCGCCGGGTGTTGTGGTAACGATTCAGATCAAAAAAGGCCGCATGATGGCACAACTCACAGGCCAGCAATTCCTGGCCGTCATCCCGAAAAGCGAAACTGAATGGAAGTTTCAACTTGTTGATGCAACCTTGAAATTCGAACTCCCAAAAACCGGCAACAGCACCAAAGTCACACTCCACCAAGCAGGCCGAGTGATGCCGTGCCCGAGAATTCAAAAGTGATGGTGCTTGGTTTTGGTTCTCTCTGTGCGTAGTCCATTTCAATGGCTTTTCGTCGCTTTTGTGCCACTTGAAATTCAACATCGCTCACCCCACGGTGGATCACCGTGGGCTAAATGGTGAGTCACTCTCGTTTTCAGAGCGAATGCGGTAAGCTTCGCTTCTCAAGCACTTTTCTTCCTGAAGTAGTGTTGAGCCAGTTCTGTGGAGGAAGCGAATCGATGACACTCTCCGGCGTGGTTTTCCTTTTGGTGTCCTTTTATCTTGCAGCGATGTTGCCTTACGGCTTTGGCATTCCTGGTTTTCTTGGTTCTCACGCTGCGACGTTCCCGCTCTATATGATCTCAATGACATTCTCGTCTGTGCCGTATGAAGGAGGGTTAGAAGTGATCGGGATTATGATGTTCCTGTTCCTGTTGAACTGTTTCTTGCTGCCTGTCAGTTTGACCTCCCTCAAGTTGGGGAAAAATACGTGGTAGACATGTTGGGGAGGTTGAACTCAATTCAACACTCATTCTTTCCCAATCTCACATGCCACATCATCACTTGAAAAATTTCTGATCAATAACCATGACCGGCAATTCACTTCCGACAGAATCAATGCGAGTGACCTGGGCCGACGCAGTCGGTGGGAGGCAGCAAATCAATCGACAAAACTCATCGGAACTCCGATACTTAATAGACGTTCAAGTCCTACACCCAAGAATCGACGTCCGTGAGGCATCCAGAGATGGTACACAACAGGAAGTCTGACAGCAGCCTTCAACGGCTACGCCGCCCCGAAAGAAACTCTTTCGGGGCCACCCAAGTGGCCTATGATCAATAACCATGAGCGGCAATCCACTTCCAACAGAATCGATGCGAGTGACCGAGCCTTCGAGGGTTTGTTCCTATGTTGAGTCGGAAACGGCTTCGCTGGAGTATCGAGTTTTTGCTGAACTTGCGCCACGTGAGGTTGAGATTCTTTTGGAGCGAGGTTGGCGGCGGTTTGGGGCGTATGTGTTTCGACCGGCTTGTGCGAACTGTTCGAAGTGTGTGCCGATTAGGGTTGAGGTGAATCAGTTCCGAGCGAGCAAAAGTCAGAGGCGGTCATTGCGTCGCAATGAGCATATTTCGGTTTCGCTGCATCGACCGGAAGTGACTCATCAGCATGTCGGTCTTTACAATCGT
>JAJDEL010000673.1 GCA_029259835.1 Planctomicrobium sp.
ATTCGGACGCCGTATTGAAGATCGGCAGGAGCGAAGATTTCGCGCCGATTGCGAGAGACGCCTTCAGTTGTTCGACACTTCGAAAGTGCAAAGCAATTGTGACCAGCAACGCACAAATCAGAGACAAAATCGTCGACCACTTGCCGAGTACCTTGGGTAACGCAGTTTTGCCAAATTGTTCTTCAGCGAGATACGAAGTGTTCCAGGTTGGGATTACGAATTGAGTGAACACAAAGTTCAAGACGATCACGCAAATAATCGGTGCAAACGCACGCCAAGTGGAAGGCAGCGGTCGGTCGCGATTTGACTCTGCGGATTCTGCAACGGCTTCGCTCGCGGTCATTTTCGGTCCGAAACCTTCACCGTTGCGGGTCGCTTTCGCGGCTTGAGAATTTAACCAGAGCATCCCCAAGCAAAACATGATGAAGCTTCCAATCAAACCTAATCCAGGTGCGGCAAATGAACTCGTCCGGAAAAATTCCATTGGGATCTGATTTTGAATCTGCACAGTACCGGGCATTGCTGTCATCGTAAAAGTGAATGACCCCAGGGCAATTGAAGCAGGAATAAGTCGGCGGGGGATGTCTGCTTTTTGGAACAATGATCGCGCCAGTGGGAACACGGCGAAGACAACCACGAACAATGAAACGCCACCGTAAGTCAAGATGGCACAGCTCAAGACAATCGCCATGACGGTTCGTTTTACTCCAATGACTCGAATGACAAAATCCGCGATTGTTGCCGCCGAGCCGGAATCTTCCATTAGCTTTCCAAAGATCGCTCCTAGTAAAAACAAAGGAAAGAAGGCACTGATGAACTGACCAACGCTACCCATGAAAATTTGCGTATACGTCGCCAATAGCGGCAAATTTCCATCAAAGAGCACTGCCAGCAACGCACACATCGGAGCCAACACTAACACGCTGACATCGCGATAAGCCAAATACATCAGCAGCAGTAAGGAAAGAATGATACCAACAATACTGACCATGCCATAAACTTTCGATTTGAGCGACTTTCTGTTTTCTCTTCAAACGAGGATGATATGTAGCAGACTGGCAGCAGCGGCTAAAGTCGCAGAGCGATGTCGGCAACCACTTCTACATTCGTTTCTATCCAAAACAGCTCAATCTGAAATGTCATTACCGATAACCTGTTCATCACTCGGGGCATTCGACAGAATGAATTGAGATTTCACGAAACTCAAGTCAAACGAAACTGGTAACACGAATGACAAAATGTTTTAGCAGTTTTCTCCCGTTGAATCGGACGACATTGAGCCTTGCGACTTCGATGGTGTTCGTTTTTCTTTCTACAATTTCAAATGCTGATGACCCCATGACAACTTCCCTGCCAAAGATGACAGTCAAGAAATGCGAGGATTTCACCGTCACCGGCAAAGGAGACGCTCAGGCGTGGATAAAGACAGACTGGACCAAGCTGAATCGGCGTCCAAACGGCAAACACGATTACACTGCTCAGTTCAAGGTGCTGTATTCGAAAACCGGTGTTTACGTTCTGTTCGATGGTACTGATAAAACGTTGACCGCCACGATGGAAGAGGACTTCCTTGATTTGTGGAATGAAGATGTCTTCGAGTGTTTCTTCTGGACCGATGAAAAACACTCAGTCTATTTTGAGTATGAGATCTCCCCTTTAGGTTATGAATTACCAATTCTCGTTCCGAACCTGGATGGTCGCTTCACCGGTTGGCGGCCGTGGCACTACGATGGAGAACGAAAAATTCAGAAGAAGGTCTCCGCTACCGGAGGAACAACCACATCCATGGCAAACGTCACCGGTTGGCGGGCGGAGGTCTTCATTCCGTTTGAGTTACTTAAACCGCTCAACAACGTGCCGCCAAAATCTGGCACACAGTGGCGGGCGAACTTCTACCGCGTCGACTACGATGATGGTCAATCCACCGCCTGGGATTGGGCACGCGTTGGTCCGAGCTTTCACGAATTCAAGAAGTTTGGCACTTTGGAATTCGAATGAGCCGTGCAAGCCTTGACGACGAATCACTCAATAGAATCTGGAAGTTCTGATGCCTTACTTTTCGTTATTCAAAAAGTTGACCGCCGTTTATGTTCTGTCCGTTTTCACGATTTCACTGAGTTTCGGGCAGGATGATGCTACGATACCAGAAAAATCGAAAGAGGACATTCAGAACCTCAAGCTAGCGGATTGGCAACCGCGTTCGATGCTCAAAACGAAAGTGACGCGTGTGAACACACCTGCGTTTCCAGTCATTGACGTTCACAATCATCTGGGTGGAGGCGCAAAAACATTGACAGCGGAACGCGTGAAACGGTATCTGCACGAGATGGACGAAGCCGGAGTTCAGACTGTTGTCAATCTTGACGGAGGGTCAGGCAGCCGATTGAAAGAAACGCTGGCGGCGCTCGACAACGCTCATCCAGGCAGGTTCATCACCTTTGCTCTGATCGACCTTCGCGGTTTTGACAAAGAAGGGTGGACGAAACGAGAAACTGACAGGTTGCGAAACAGTTTTCAGGCAGGTGCGAAAGGGTTGAAGTTTCACAAATCGCTTGGGCTTTCGTACCGTGACGAAGATGGCAAGCTACTAGGAATTGATGACGGACGGCTCGATCCGATTTGGGCATTGTGTGGTGAGATGGGCAAGCCTGTCATGATTCACACTTCCGACCCGGCCGCGTTTTTCACTCCTCTGGATCGCTACAACGAACGCTGGCACGAACTGAATGACCATCCTGGCTGGTTGTTTCATGGAGAAAAATTCCCGACGCGGGACGAACTTTTAGAGCAGCGCAACCGGGCGATTGCGAAACATCCAAAGACGACGTTCATCGGAGCACACTTCGGAAACAACCCAGAAGACCTGGAAACCGTTGGCAAGTGGCTCGACAAATACCCGAACTTTTATGTCGACATTGATGCCCGTATTTCTGAACTCGGGCGGCAACCTTACAGTTGCCGTCGGTTCTTCATTAATTACCAAAACCGAATCATGTTCGGCACCGACACGACGCCAAAAGCCGATGCGTTTCGACTGTATTACCGATTCTTGGAAACCGACGATGAGTATTTTGACACAGCGGAATCGCACCACCGTCAAGGCTTTTGGATGATCTACGGAATTTTCCTTCCCGAAGTTGTCTTGAAGAAAATTTACCACACCAATGCCGCTCAACTTTTGGGGCTGAGTGAAAAAGAGTTGAAGTAATCTCAAGACAGAGAGTTTCGAGCAGAAAGCATGACTGGAATTGTTCAAGCATTAGGTGGACTGGGGCTGTTCCTGTTCGGAATGGTTATTATGACCTCCGCGCTAAGATCTTTGGCTGACGAAAAGCTTCGCAGACTCTTGGCTCGTACTGTCGACAACCCGCTCAAGGGGGCTGCAACAGGCGCGCTTTCCACTGCGGTGCTGCAATCCTCAAGTGCGACGACCGTGGCGGCAGTCGGTTTCGTGGGAGCAGGGCTGCTTACGTTTCCTGAATCCCTGGGCATTATTTTCGGTGCCAATATCGGGACAACGTTTACAGGATGGGTTGTCGCTCTACTTGGACTCAAGCTCAATCTGGGTGAGGCACTGCTTCCAACAATTCTGGTTGGGGTTCTCTTCCAGTTAACTGGACGAGACCGCCTTAAGAAAATCGGAATGGCGATCGGTGGATTTGGGCTAATCTTCGTTGGCATCGGTGTTTTGCAGGAAGGAATGTCTGAGTTTCAAGACTGGGTCACCCCAGCTCAGTTCCCTCCAGATACACTGACCGGCAGGTTGCTGCTCGTGTTGATTGGGATTGTGATCACCATCGTGACTCAATCATCAAGTGCAGGTGTCGCCGCCGCTTTGGTGGCGGTTCACACGAATACAATCTCCCTGAATCAAGCTGCGGCGATGGTCATCGGAATGGATGTGGGGACAACGGCGACGGCTGCTTTCGCGACGATTGGGGGAAATGTTCAGGCCAGACGCACAGGTTTTGCTCATGTGATTTACAATTCACTCACAGGCTTGTGTGCTTTTGCCCTGCTCTCGCCATATATGAATTCCGTTGAGCGCATTCTGCCTGGAATAAAACTGAACGATCCTGAAATGGTGCTCGTTGGTTTTCACACATTCTTTAATGTGATTGGAGTTATCGCGATCTTACCTTTCACGCACCAGTTTGCGGAGACGATCATTCGCCTCTTTCCGGAACGCGGGAACCCACTCACAAAACAATTAAGCCGTTCATTGCTGGATCATCCGACAATCGCCATTGCCGCTGCGAAGAACTCCATGAGGGAAATGGCAGTGATATTGCTTGATGAGTTACATCGCCAACTTGGTGCTCGCAAGACGCAACCAAGCGTCGACCAACGTAGCGATGTGACTGAGGCCATTGAGCAGTTGAACAGTTACCTGGATGAAATCGCCGCAAGGTTTCCGTCGGCCCAGCAGGTCTCTGATTACCTGGAATGTGTTCATCTTCTGGACCACCTGCGGAGGATTCACCTTCGGTTACGAAACGAGAAGCGACTTCGAAAATGTCGAGCAGACACCGAGATTTCTGCGATGTCAGATCAGTTGATGGCATCCATTGAACTCGTCTCGGGGACAATAGGTTCAATCTCTTCAGAAATTGTGGAACGAGTCCAGTTGTTGAACCGAGATTCAAAAATTGCCATGAAGGAGTACCGGAAGCAGGTTGTACAGCGAGCGTCGAACGGAACATTGTCAACCAAAGAAGCGATTCGCCTGATGGACGCGGCCCGCTCGTTGCGCCGTCTTAGTTACCATCTGTGGAGAATGACGTCTCACCTTTCCGAGCTGGAAGCTGAAGAGAAATCGAAAGAACAAGAACAAACACAGGCTTCTAACACTTCTGAATTTTCAGATTGAGGCAAGTGATTACTTTACTTAACAACCCGCTGTTTGAAAGAACTCTTCTCATGAATATCTCATTGTCCTTGTTTCTTCTGATGACCTTTGTGGTGCAATCTCCATCTTTGGGAGATGATGCTTCAGGAGTCGTCATCCTTGAAGATGACTTCAACCGTGAGGAAAAAGATCCGAGTAAAGAGCAAGTGGGGAATGATTGGGGCACGAACAGTCGCTCTCGAGCTAAAGGCGTCAAGCAAGTCGATCTCGTTGACGGAGCGATGCACATCACCCGAGCAGACGTCGCGGACCACGGAGTTTCAGTCACCCATGAGGTCGCCTTCCAAGACGCCACGATTCAACTTCGTTTCAAGCTGAGAGCCAAAGACGATCTTGGAATTAACATCGCCGACATGAAAGAAAAATCCGTCCATGCAGGTCACATTTGTATGGCAAGAATTCGTACGAATCGTGTTGAGATTGTCGATCTTAAAACGGGCCGTATGAATTTGAAATCTCGCGAGCAACGGCTCGCTGGAAAATTGTCTGCCAAGGTTAAAAAAGAGATTGATAAGAAGTCTAAGTTTTTCAAAGTTGATCTGGCTGTTGATCAATGGCATCAGCTTGAAGTGAAGATCGTCGGCAAGACGATGACGGTGAGTCTCGATGATAAAAAGATCGGCGAGTTTCAATCCGAAGGCATCGCGCATCTCACCAAAAGCCGTCTGCGCCTGGCGGTTGGTAAATCTGCTTGGGTGGATGATGTGAAAGTTGTGCGGCTCCAGTAGCCGTCTTCTTCTCATGTGAATTCAATAAGTCCGCAACGCTAACGGCAGGGAGGACCCTGCCCTTATAGTCTTCACTCCACTTCCTGCCAGCCGCGGTCAATACAGAAGTCACAAAGTGCACTCATCAAGAGTGCCTCGGGTTCTTTCATCCTTCCGACGAAAGGAATGCTGTCCATTGGATAGAATATGCAGAATACGTCATCACCAATCACACTATCCCTAACCAACTTCGTGGGGTACTCACTTGCGCTCAGAACTCGAGAGAAAACCACACACTTGTCGTTTGCTGCAAAGACCAAGACTCCCTCATATGATTCAAAGAATTCGTCAAGAAGTTCAAGGTCGCCTCCAAAGCAAAGGGGATACTCCTTCATCGCGCGTTTCGACTCCTCTGAGTGATCGATCTTTTGACAGCGAAATCCTGCCGAAGAAAGCTCGGTTTCCCAGTTGGCTGCACGCTCTTGAGAAACTGTGAAGAAACGGCATGATCGAAGACACGGTAAGAACGTGCTGATTCGTCGCATCGCACGATTAAGAAGATCAGAAAGGTTCATGTTCTCTACCTGCTCCACATTTTATTCTTCGGCATTTAATATTGGGGCAGTAATCGTAGTAGTGACGAGGTATGGCAGGCTCCCGCCTGCATTTCTCGCCGTGTCACTCACGGCAGCAAGCTCTCAAAATTCAAGATGCACACGTTTGCAGCCAGGGTCTTCCGCTGTTGGTGTGCCAACGACATCGACCGGATGAGTGTATAAATACTTCCAGACGGGTTCGAACAGGAAGTTACCGTCTGCGTCTTTCGGGGAGGCACCACCAGGCACGACGGATGAGTGGGCGCGGCGGGTGTCGCCTTTCACATCCGTAGCGGAGATCAGGCGGCGGCTGTTTTGATAAGGAGAGTTCTGGTCATCGACACTGATAATCGAGCCATACTTGTGCATTCCCAACAGTTCCCAGGAGCGGCAATAGTGATCGCCGCTCCAACCGCCATCGAGGACATGACTGAAACCGAAGAATCGGTTCGCAGGCGTGGCGGATTTTATTCCTTGCCAGTCTTGGTCTTGATCTCGTGGTCCGCACAACATGACCACGCGATCAACACGCTGGTGCTTCGCGAATCGGGCTGCTGTTGTTGAGCCATGTGAGCTGCCGGAGATAATCACTTTGTCCCAGCGAAGCCCCTGACCATCGGCAGCGAGAAACTGCTTCCACTTTCCTTGCGGGTTTTCTTTGGCAAGCCACTTCACGAACTGAAACGCCCGTTCGCTCATGCCATCGGGGGTTTCCAAATTCAATTCATCACTAAAATCTTCACCGGTCGCGGCTTCCAGACGGATGTTTCCTCGGGCGTGTGCGTCTTTCGGTTGAGGGCGACAAAGCAGGCCGAACCACCGGTTTGCATAACTGACTTGAATCGTGTGGAGGCCGTAATTGTTGAGACGCTGGAACAATCTGTCGTTATGCCCCATGAGCCAGATGACGAGCTTCCCTTGCGGTGCAACACGGGTATCGACGGCCGCGTTCTCCAAGTCGAGCGGCTTCTTGTCTGTGCCAAAGGTGAAATTGATTTCCGGATATTCCTTCGTCCTAGAATCAAGCTTGCTCGCCCGCGCCTGTAAGAGATAGCGTTGTGGATTTGGGTCATCGAATACGATTTGTCCCTGCTGAGCGACTGCTGATTGCGTGAAGAATTCACAAACCAGAATACTCAGTATCGCCAGCGAGGCTCCAATACTACTGTTTGATTTACTGATTTTCATTATCGATCCTGTCACTTGGCCTTTTCGTTTGTCTCAATTTCGAATTGAGACATTCACTACGAAACAACGTAAGTGCAAGAGTAAGGAAAAGCAACAAACACACTAACCCGACAGTCGCTCTAAATTGCGGACAGTAACGACAGGCTGCCTGGCGAAGTTGTCGAAATCGGTACCTGCTACGGTTGTGAAGCTGTTCAGCTCAAGGAATTTCTTCAGCGTGTTGAAATCACGCGAGAAACTCATGGTCCAGATCTGCGGAGCACCAGACTCGTCTGGAATTTCCCGTAACCAAGTGGCGAGTTCTTCATCAGTTGAGAGAAACAGAACCTGGATTTTGGAATCAAGGTATGTCAGGTACCGAAGCGACTGGTAACAGTGAAAATCCTGAGTAATGACGGTGATTGGCGACTCTGACTTCACCAGATTTTCTAGATACGTTGCTGCCTGCTGCTTGGGCTCCACAACGCCCGTTTGAAATGTTGCCGCAGACGTTCCACCTGTCGTCTGTAAATGCTGGAAGTAGTACATCTGGAATTGAACGAGCTGAACAGCCCCAAAAGTCAATAAAATCGGCAAGACATATTTTTGAGCCAACCAAGTTTGAATCGCGATCCTTCGTGCGACAAAAATGATGAGCGGTGCGATCAGAAACATGCTGTAACGCTCGAAGTTTGGAGAGAGAGCCTTAGGCCCACCGACAACAAAAAACGCCGACAGGCTCACCAACAGACTCACCGCCAGTAGGCGTTCTTCTTCATGCGGACTTTTCAAGCCAGCGCGAAATGCAAAACCGCAAGCAATCAGAACGAAGTATCGCATCATCATCCAAACAAACTCGTTGCCTTCCGCACCTGAAATAAAGAAGTAAATCGTTTTTCCAGAAAAGAGATCACCAAAGAGAACAAGCGAGTTCAATAATCGCTCGGCTGAGGTGTATGGGATCAACTGCCCATGTCGCCAATCGTGAATCAACAATGATGCCAATACGCAGCAGGACACCATTGCGATCACTCCGCGAGATGTCTGAATCCAATCGGCGAAGGACTTCAACCGATGGGGAAGCTCGTCACGAAGAACTTTCAACGTTGCGAATGCCGCGAGCGGCGCAAGGAAAATTGTCGTTGGATGAATGACCAGCAACGCAACAAGCAATCCCCAGACAAGCCGAACTCGGTTCTCCGAAGGCCAGCGAACACAAGCAATCACAGAATAAATGAAAAACGTGGTTGCTAAAGGAAGCTGTGAACAGTCCCAGCCAAAGCGGCTGTAAGCAATCGTCATTGGAAGCACCGCGAGAAGCAGTGTGGTAATCAACGCGGTCCGCCGGTCATACATACGGCTCGCCAGCCAGTAGTTCACGACAAGTGCTGCAAGTCCGGACAGAAGTGATGTCACACGCAAGAGTGCGATGGATGGATCGAAAACCAGATGCAAAAGCATCGTCGGGATAATAAAAAATGGATTCACCGGGTTTCCGTTGGGAGTAAAGAACTCCGGTGAATAATGAAAGAAATCGAAGGCAAAATTTCCGTACCAGGCTTCGTCTCCATTAAGCCCCGGTGCGTTGTGCAATGAGTGAACGCGAAAGTAAATCGCAACAACTCCCACAGCCAATAGCGAGATCACTTCGACTCCATGTGCGATACGGTTTCCATGTGCAGAATCAACCATGCTGAGAGTGATCGAATCGTGGGAGTTTAAAGACGCCAAAGGAAACCTTTATCACAGGAGAAGCATAAGCAGATCTTTTGGGGAAACCAAACGAACAACTCTTGGGAGAAGAGAATGTGAACCGATTGAACTTACTCCGAAGAGACCCAGTGTTTCAAAAAAACAACATCAAATGACCAACTCACTGATGATGCGATTCGCACATTCGTAATACTCAGTACGAATAAAACCTTGGGCTGCCAATTTTGCAAAGATCATTTCGTGACGTGTTGTTTGGGACACCACCTGATCCGAATTGAGAGTCGATTGAATGTGAGTCATGACGTGTGGTTTTGGATGCTTGTCAATCGTTTCTGTTCGCAATGAACGAATATACCTTAACGGTTTGATTGATCGAATCGATTGTATCAGTGAAGGCACAGTGATTCCGTTTCATTGTGCAGCGAATTGCAATTCTTTCAACTTGCTCTCGCATTTCAAGGGCTAGGTTTCCGACGAAATTGAAGAGGTTGCCCAAAACTATTGGAATGGATTCGTTGAGACAATGGTTTCATAGAGGAATGACCCTTTTCTGCCATTTGTAAATTGAAGTTTGTCTTCAAAGTCGTCCAACCATTATCCAAACAGGAACCAGAACATGACTCGTAAAATCCTCCTTGTTGCCGCTGTGCTGTCGATTGCCAGTCTTTCCGGATCGTCTGTCTTCGCACAGGTTCAAACAAATCCAGCGGACACTCCATTGATTCAAACATTCCGTATCAATGTTCCCAAGAATATTACGATCACCTGCCCTGACATTCTCGTTGAACATAACCACGACGGAAACGATAACGATCAAGTGTTCCCAGTCACCCAAAGTTGGGAAGTCAAAGGCAACGCACAAGCTGGCGTGACTGTCACATTTAGTCTTGATGGACCTTTTACGACCGGTGCTGGTAATGTTGATCACCAACGCCGCGATGCATCACTGCAAATTACACCAGGTGCTACTTTGGGACCTGCAACATGGACCAGTCCAACGAGTACGCTCGCGACAGATATTGAAAATGCAATTATGACCGATTCTTACACTGCTTCTTCAGATGGTGTTGGACGAGCAGTTTTCAACCTCGATATGACTTTCGTAAACGACCTTTCTGGAGGTGGTTTCGGGACATACGAAGACGGTGTGTACGACACAACTGTGACTGGCGAAGTGACAGAAAACTAGACAAAAAACGGAACTCTGTCTCCGGACACGATTGAAAATTAAACGCCTCTTAGCGATTCAGTGCTAAGAGGCGTTTTTTTGTGCGCGGAGAAGACTCCTGCAACTGAAGATGAGCGCCTAGCATTTCACTTGTTCGATAGGGCACTATGGGAATTTAGAAGATTCTGCTTCAAAATGGTCTCCTTCCCACGATATGATGCAATCCTGTATCAGTCGTGTGGATAGTATTGATCATGCCGAAAATGACTCTTGAGTCGATTTTAACTGATCGAGTCTGCACTGACGCGTCAACATCGACTGCGGATTTTGTACAGCCTCATCATGCGAACTGACCACTCAATCTTGATCAGACTACACAAGTCTGTGTTGGTCTGCTTGCTCTTATTGCTAGC
The DNA here is from genome assembly GCA_029259835.1 of Planctomicrobium sp. Classification (GTDB taxonomy): domain Bacteria; phylum Planctomycetota; class Planctomycetia; order Planctomycetales; family Planctomycetaceae; genus Thalassoglobus. The sequence continues at coordinate 10,674 of JAJDEL010000673.1, forward strand.
GAACTCAGAGCGTGTACACGCCCAAAGTCAGAGCGCGAAAATCGGTCAGCCGATCAAACAGACTTTCCGAATGATTGTGCCAGCAAGTTTCTCAACTGTTGGCCCAGCACCAGTCGTCTTTGCAAATCGAGAGAGCGTCAAGCAGCCGCTGCAATTCAAGTCTCAGCAGTGGACAATCCATTCTCAATCTCGTCGAGGTTTGAACGTGACTGTTTCACTGAAACAACCCAGTGCAATCCAGAGATTGGATTATCCAGAAGGATCACTGGACGTTCAATTGCCGCAGACCCTCTTCAAAGCGACTTTGCAAACAATTAATAAGTCAAGTTTTCTTAGAGGGTCTCTTCAGTCTTCGACTCAATCAACTGATCAATTGGATCACGAGAACCTGAAATGGCAAACGGGAACAGACGGGACTGGACGACTTACGATTTCGGTCGCTCCATCCATGGTCGTTGTCGATGGCTTGAGTGAACACGATTCACCCATTCACTCGCCAAGAGGCTCACTCGCGATTATCACAAGTGAAGTGACTGAGTCCCCGTAAAAACCTTTCGCTACTTGTCAACTGTGGTCTGAGTCTTGCCACGGAGCAATTTAGCTGGACACTTAAAGTGTCCGACAAAGTATACAAATCGCTGAAGTCGCAATTCACGAATGGACTAAGTGCGTTCACACTTGGCGTGTGGCAGAAATTGCCCTTCCAGGTTTTCTCCCGATGTTCTGGAAAGATGGGGCGTCTAGGGTGAATAGTTTCATTGCGAAAAATTTTCGAATTGTATCAGTGTTGTGAATTGCAACACCTGCGTTGCCGATAACGAAAAGAGAATAGCGGTGTTCCCTCAATTGTGAGTAGTTACAACACAGGTCGAAATTGTGCTCACATTACCAGCAACACTTCAACTGAATGGAAAGAACCTATTCCGTTTAACTACTTACTTATTTTTGATCTGCGTTTTCAAGTTCTCCCTATTCTGTAGTGAACTCCCAGGGGCACCACCATTTGTCATCGCCACTGGCGGAAAACAGGAGATCGTTCATGATGGGACAAATGATCCACAAGTCTTTCCCGCTCAAAAATGGAATCTCATAGCACCACAAAGTACTTTTGGCGCGACAGTTCAATGGGAAGCTTCACCCTTCAGACACGTAGGAGACTCCGAGGCAGAAGCTGATATTCGCATGGATCTTTCGATTCGACATTCAACGCAAAACGCACAGTGGACCGCGATTTCCCCAACAGATCAAACAAACATTGCAAACGGAAGTCGAAAAGCAGGTGTTGTCGCGATGTCGACGCGACGGGGAGTCGGGCAGGTCGAGTTGGTCGTCACATTTATTGAAAGCCCAGAAAATATCCTCGTCGTCGGAGACTACGAGGCTGTTGTGATTGCGACAATTACAGAAAACTGACAACAAGGATGTTGATCGCCCGTGTCTAAAAAACGACACATCACGAAAGAAATAAGTACGCAGACGACCATGTGGGTCTATGCGTGCATAATACTTGCGCTAACGGGTTGCTCTCCGGGCAAAACTCTCTTGCTCGCACCTCAAGTACAGCGCCGACCGATTGAGGAACTCTTTCACGAAGCCGTCTCTCAGACACTTCCGGAGCAAAATCTGGGATTACAGGATGCTCCGTTTGAAAGTCATCGCCCCTCCTTCTTCCACGAAACGATCCAGTTAGAGGAAAAGGGACCACCACTTGTCCCACCGGCTTCCATTGAGATCCCTCATAACGCGTCTCCGATCCCTCCCGCTCCAGGATTAGGAAAAGCAAAGTCAAAACTCCAACTTCCAAAGTTGCCTGCTCAACCTCTGACACTGAACAGCAGCCTTCGATTAAGAAACGGCGCAGGCAAGGCAACTGGCTCTCCTGCTATTCAACAGGTTGCGGCTGTCGCCGAGAACTCAGGGCTTTTAAAAATCACAACGAAAGTGAATAGAGAATCCAAAAAACAGAC
>JAJDEL010000674.1 GCA_029259835.1 Planctomicrobium sp.
CACGAATGGACGCAAATGAACACGAAGATTTCTGTATTCATCCGTGTGACTTCGTGTGAATTCGTGTCCATTCGGGGTTGAATATCCTAATCCGGATGCTCCTAACGGACGGATCATTTTCTGCCCTGGAAGTGAGCAAGAGTTTGGTCCGATGACCAATCCTACTTCAAGTACCGACTCTGAAACTTTTTCTTGACACGTGTTCACCCGCCTCAACATTGCCTATCCGTGCTCTTTTTCGAAGTTGCTTTATTGTCACCTGATTTCTCTACCCTTGCCCCCTCCTTCCTTCGGCCCTTCCGCGCAACCTTCTGGTCTTGGTTAAAAGCAGTCTCGCTTTTCACTTACAGAGACCAACTCTATGAAGATTTCCGGCCAAAGCCTCGAATTAAATTTTGTTCAGCCATTTTCATTGCCACGTCCAGACGGCTCGACATTGTCCTTTCAACTCAGCCCACTTCCATTGGGATTTCAGGCAAATCTTCGCAAACGTAGAGTTGCTTCTCCGAGGCCTCCGATCAAAGTTTCGCGAGACTCCTCCGGAAAACCCGTGCGAGACGCCTCCGGTTTAGCTGTCACTCAAGCCGATTTCACAGATTCCAGATACCTCGAAGAATCGGAACTCTACCATCAGCGAGTCGCCGTGCTGGCGATTGTCGAAGCCCTTCGAAATGATCCCGAAGTCACTTTCGACGCATCTCCACCAACGACGATTGAGTCGGCTTCAACGGCATGGGGAAACTTCGCCGATGCGATCTTTGGCGAACTTGAACAGGCAGGGTTGAGTGCCGGTGATCTCATTGCTTTTTGCGACGAAATTTGCCGCATCAGCAACATGCTTGACCAGCACATTCGCGAGACGCAGGTAAATTTTTCTTCGCCACCACCGGAGAGTTCGATCTGAATGCAATGCTTGATGATCCCAGGACCATTGAGTTCTGGATTCTTCGAACGTGCGAACGATTTGGAATTCCTCCAGGCGAATTCAAGCAACTCGATTACCCCCAACAAGTCACGCTTCTCGCATACAGCAGCATTCGTCAAAACGAAGATGCTCTGCGTGAAAATTGAGCAGGAGATAATATGGCTGACCTGACAAACCTCGATTCAATTGCTGGAAAAGAACTGACAACGAGTCAGATCCAGGGAATCCTCCAGCAGATCGATCTCGACATCACGAATCTCGTCCGCGATGGAAAACTCTCGGCAATGAAGTATTCCGTCCCTGGAAACGCAGGACAATCTACGGACCGAGCATCCAATCTCAGCGCTCTGTTGGCTGCACGGGATCACTATCTAAAACTGCTGAGCGCCATGCCATCATGGAGTACATCTCAAGCCAGTCTCGATTGAGTGTGATCGGCGCGATAAATCGATCTCCAATAACATGTGAGCCGTTGGCGATAGCCTCGGGCCTTACAGGAATCACGTTTTCTCGCAAACTCGTCCGACGTTAGCGCGTTCGACTCATTTTCCCAAACACGTTCCCCATTCGATACCACAGATTATGCAAGACGAAAACGTCGATCGCCTGATCGAATCTCTCAGCCAGATCAATGTTAGTCTCGAAAGTTTACGAGTGACGATGGCTGGCATCAGTGAAGTCACCAGTGATCATGAAGTTCGCATCAGAAAAATTGAAGTCTGGAAACACAACCTCACACCGATCCTCGCCGCCCTGACATTCACTCTCGGTGCGATATTCAGCGTCGCACTGGGACGCGTGCTCTAACGTTTTCTCAATTGCTGAATTCTCATTGGAAGGTCAAATGCAAACACTCTTGAAAGCAGACACGGCTCAGATCTTCGCAGACTGGGGACAGCCAGCGACTCTGGAAGAAGTTCAGGCTTATTACGACCCAGAGACAGCTCAAATGGAAGAGTCCGTCGTCACGACATCATTGAGCGTTCTGGTCGGGGCAACGCAATCGGAGCTGTCAAAATCTACAGTTGCACTCGACCCGTACCAGGGCAACCTGTTCATCATTCAAAACGATGAACTCCCACTCAACGTTAATTTGAATTCGGCTCGCCTCATGTTCAATGGGACTGCCTTCAAGGTTGAAGCAATCTCGCAATCTCATGTACCAGCAACACTCGCTCTGAGTTGTGTTGCACACGGTGAGTAATCACATCCCGAGTCCCCCATGCGAGAAGGTTCATATGAGTTTGGAATTTGAAATTGAAGACAATCTGACCGATGCCATCAAGCGATTCATGGAACATGAACTCCCGACGGCTCGTCAAGAATTGGTCAACGAAATCGCAGCCGATGTTCTCAGTCAGACCGCAGACGCAAACCCGGTCGCGACAGGCAGAAGTCAAAATGCCTGGCTGGCTGCCGCACAGCAACTCTCCGGCGGCAGGAGCCAAGAAGGCGAGGGCCGCCTCACCACTTCGCACGAGGAGGCAACCACTCTCGTCACTGCATCAAATGATGTCCCGTACGTTCACTATCTTGAATACGGCACATCGAAAATGGCTCCGGTTGCCATGCTCCGTCAGGCACTCACTGGTGTAATTGGACGCATCAGCGGCATGTTTCATTTGAGAAAGTGAATCCATTTGAAAAGCGTGTATGTAAGGAAAGCTTCGCCCCTCACCCTAACCCTCTCCCCCAGGGAGAGAGGACAAAAAGTGTGAATCCACAATCGTGAGTCGTTTCCCATTACTTTCTCAACGCCTCAACGATCAACCCTCAACTCAGATCCCAATTCCATGATGACCACAGCAGACATTACCGCTTCACTGCAAAAGTATTGGAAAGCCAATGGCCCTCAAGGTGTGACAACGGTCTTCTCCGGGACGACGATTGATGTTTCCGATCAATTGAGCTGGCTCGAGTTCTGGACGAGTCAACTTCATGAATCCCCCAAACGCCCTGACACTCCGGAGCAATTTCGACTGGTCATCGACATTCATTTCTTCTCGCGTGATAACAATAAACGAACCATCAATTCACTGATCGATGCAACCCGAATTACATTTCAGCCGACATCGATTCCAGTCAACTCCGCTTCCTCGTCCACCACACAAGTTGGTCAATTACGTTGTTTCGAACCCATTATTCGTGACCTCTCACGTTCGGAATCAGCAGGGGCGACAAATGTCATTCAACATTTCGTCTGTTCGTTTTCAGCGACTGTAACTGGCTTGATCAACTGATTTCGCCGACTCCTCTTTCAACTCTTTCCCAAGGAACAAAATAATGGCAGTTTCCAATATCACCAGAAATCTTCGCGATGGCGAACTTGTCGTTAAAGACAACGGACAGGCTGGTTCGCTCACTGTCTTGCTTGACGAAGGTGACCTCACTTGGACTCAGCGGCAGAACACGATTGAAATCAAGGATCGCGGATCAATCACTGGCGGTCACACCCGCAATGGTGACGATGAATCGGTGACGATCTCGTTTACAGCAAAATGGTCGCAACTTCTCGGCGCCGCGATCAATCCTGTCGATGCGCTTCAATTGTACGAAACACTCACCTTCCATGCGGATGCTGGACTCGGCAGCACATCCGCCACGGGTGAGCAGGAAACGCTGACTTTCGAATTCACAGTTCTCGACCCGGCCGGTCTTGCGAGCGAGAAAATTGTTTTTGACAAGGTCTATCGAGAATCCCTCACAATGTCAGAAGGTGACGACTCAAACCTCATCGCCTTCACCGGTCGCGCCTTCCAAACGGCACCAACGATTTCGCGCATCTAGTGCCTTGTCAGG
>JAJDEL010000675.1 GCA_029259835.1 Planctomicrobium sp.
ATCGAGTTGCCGAACAACACAGCTATTCAGTGAGCTTTCTTCCAGTGGGACCAGAAGACGAAACGGTCGGATCGCCGACACAGATGAGCGTCTTTGAAAGGAACGAAAAATGAGCTTTGAACTTTCACCTGACCCTCAATCAGCCTACCGTGATTTGCTACCACACCTTGGGACAGCCAAAAAAATCCGTGTTACAAGATCTTTCTGGAAAGAGGAGTTGATGAATGGATATCTAATGGGACTCTCAGAAGAATTGGGAGTTATTCATTGTTTTGATGATTTCGAACCGGACGGGTATACGATCTTCCGTTTAAGAGATGTCGTTGAAATTCGGTCAAGTGCTTTCGAACGTCACTGGGACCGAATGCTTTTGGGAGAAGGATTGCTGAGTGGTTTGGAAGTCAATCTCTCTGTCGACTTGACTGATATAAAGTCCGCAGTTCATTCGATTGACTCGAATCATCAATTCATGATCGTAGAAGTGGAGAATAACGATGCCCCTGATGGCTGGGACAGTTATTCAATTGGGCAAGTTGCGGCATTCAGTGATGATGAGTTGATTTTCGATGACTTCGATGGTCGAGGTCGGTGGGACGATGTCCCGTCTTATCTTCTCTGGAAATCGATCTCCTTGATCCATTTCAAAACACCCTATATCAATACCTTCAGAAAATACCTGACCGGAACACCATCAGCAGAACAAGATCGTTCAAGTCAGCATGGTGAACAATGAAAAGAGGAAATGCGAATTTGGGCATTTTGATCTTCCCGGTAGGTACGCAAGTTGTAATTTTGCGGGATCTCATTGCGTCGAACGAGCGAGTCATGCACCCTCGTGGATCTGTTGGTGTGGTTGTGAGATCCCCCAGAGACCTTCAGCATTCGTACCGAGTTCGGTTTCTCGATGGTGTGGAAGAATCGTTGAAGTCGGGTGATCTGACGACTCTTGCCAAGTTCAAGGAAGGTGACATCGGAATTAAAACGATTTCCTTCGAACGAGACGATTTGTTCGACCGAGTGATTTTTCAGTGCGTCATCGGATCACAGGCATACGGTCTGGCGGATAGCGAATCGGATATTGACCGACGTGGTTTCTACCTGCCGCCTGCGGAGCGGCACTGGTCACTGTACGGCGTTCCTGAACAACTTGAATGTCACGAGACACAAGAAACCTACTGGGAAATCCAGAAGTTTCTCATTCTGGCTCTCAAGGCGAACCCAAACGTACTGGAATGCCTCTACTCACCGTTGGTAGAAAAAGCGACACCGTTGGCTGAAGAACTGTTGGGAATGCGTGACATGTTTCTATCCCGGCTCGTTTACCAAACGTACAACGGTTACGTGATGTCACAGTTCAAGAAAATGCAAGCAGATATCCGCAATCACGGAGAAGTGAAATGGAAACACGTCATGCACCTGATCCGCCTGTTGATCTCCGGCATCAGCGTGCTCCGTGACGGATTAGTTCCGGTGCGAGTAGACGATCATCGTGAACAATTACTGGCGATCAAACGTGGAGATATGCCGTGGGAAGAAACCGAAAAATGGCGTCTCAGCCTAAATACTGAATTCAACAAGGCACTGGGAGAAACGAAATTGCCGGAACGCCCTGACTATGAGAAGGCGAATGCGTTTTTAGTAAAGGCTCGTAGAGCGGCATTGTCGGAGGAACTGTCATGAACATTGATCCACGATTACACAAGCAAGTCGAAGACCATCCGCACCCGCTGCTGTTCACCACAATCAGCGGGGCGCATCTGTACGGCTTTCCGTCTCCTGATTCGGACTTCGACTTGCGAGGTGCGCACATTCTTCCACTCGCTGATGTGATTGGTTTGAAGACCGGTCAAGAAACGGTCGACAAGACCAGCATTCACGATGGTTTGGAAATCGATCTGGTCACGCACGACATCAAGAAGTTCATGGGCTTAATGCTCAAGAAGAACGGCTACGTGCTGGAGCAGTTGCTTTCACCACTGGTTGTTCGAACCACTCCTGAACATGAAGAACTGAAAGCAATCGCTGCCGACTGCATCACGAAGCACCATGCACATCACTACTTCGGTTTTGCTGCCACGCAATGGAAACTGTTCCGAAAGGAAACGCCTCCAAGAGTGAAGCCGCTTCTCTACGTCTACCGTGTGCTCCTGACCGGAATCCATCTAATGAGGACCGGCGAGATCGAAGCAAATTTGGTTTACTTGAACGAGTCGGCGAAGTTGCCGTACATCCCGGAACTCATCGAACGCAAAGTCAGCGGTCCCGAGAAAGGTCAACTTGAGCAAGCCGACCTCGAATTCCACGAGCGAGAATACAATCGCCTAAGAACCGAGCTGGAACAGGCATATCAGCAAAGCGATCTACCGGAACGACCAAGCGGCGGAGCAGCGTTGAATGACCTCTTGGTGCGTTTGAGAATGAATTAGGACATGTCGTGACTATAGAACCTTATCGAAATAATGATCCTAGAACGGTCGATGAACTATTCAATGCAACGCTCAGCGAAAGCGACGAAGAATCCGTCTGGACTGCCGTTTGTGCACTTCATTGGCGAGGGACTCGTGAAGTTTTTCAACGAGCCGCAGAACTGTGCGTGAGTCAGTGCTCTCACGAACGTGCGGTTGGTGCCGACATTCTCGGTCAGCTTGGTGTTCACGAAAGATCTTTCCCTGATGAGTCGACCAAACTTTTACGCAGTATGTTGAAGATTGACGAAGAAGCTGATGTGTTAGATTCTGTCCTCATAGCGTTATCCCACCATCACGATCTTAGCGCTGTTCCAATTGTGGTTCGCTTTTCAAAACATTCTGACCCTGATGTGAGACGTGCAACTGTTTTCGCCCTCACTGGTTACGAGACTCAGCAGGCTATTGAGTGCTTGCTCTCTCTCAGTAACGATCCTATTCCCAATGTTCGAGACTGGGCAACTTTCGCACTCGGGACTCAAATCGAACTTGATACGCCTGAGATTCGTGATGCCCTTGCAGATCGCCTGAGAGATCCCGACATCGATACTCGTGCAGAGGCACTCGTCGGATTAGCTTACCGGAAAGATGGGCGTACCATCGACGCAATGAAAAAGGAATTGTCCTCCGCATCCGTCGGAACCTTAGTCATCGAGGCTGCAGAGTTAATCGCCTCGAATGAATTACATTCCCACCTGATAGCCCTACGGAAGTGGTGGGACGTTGATCCTGAGCTTCTTGAACGGGCGATTTCAGTTTCACAATCGTAAACTATCAACTCAATGAAAATCAAGATTCCAAAACTGTCACTCGTTGTTCTGATCGGTCCCAGTGGGGCGGGGAAGAGTACGTTTGCACGTCAACACTTTCTCTCGACCGAAGTAATTTCGTCCGATTCTTGCCGGGCGATGGTCAGTGACGACGAGAATGATCAGACCGTTACGAACGACGCTTTTGAACTGCTGCACTATATCGCATCCAAGCGTCTTGCCTTGGGGAAACTAGCGGTTGTCGATGCGACTAACGTGCAGCCGGAGTCTCGTCGAACGTGGGTGCAGCTTGCTCGTCAGTTTCACTGTCTACCAGTCGCCATCGTGTTGAATGCGCCGGAATCGGTTTGTCTCGAGCGGAACCGGGACCGGAACGACAGGACGTTCGGACCTCACGTCGTGCGGCAGCAGCGTTCACAACTTCGCCGCTCGTTGAACAAACTCAAGCGAGAAGGCTTTCGGCACATCTTCGTCATGGACAAGGTTGACGAAATTGAAACAGCCACGGTTGAGCGAGTGCCGTTGTGGAACGACAAGCGTGATGAGCACGGACCGTTCGACATCATCGGTGACATTCATGGTTGCTGCGATGAGTTTGAAGAATTGCTTGATCAACTTGGATATGAACTGATTGCGTTTGCGCCTGGTGAACCATCGCTCCATAGTGGCCCTGTTTATTCGCATCCGGAAGGTCGCAAAGCCGTCTTTGTCGGCGATCTTGTGGATCGAGGACCGAGAGTGCTGGATACAGTCCGTATTGTGGCGACGATGGTAGCTTCTGGCACCGGCATCTGTGTTCCCGGCAATCACGATGTGAAACTGCTGCGGAAGTTGCGAGGCAAGAATCCGCAAATGACGCATGGCCTGGCAGAGTCCTTCGGGGAGATCGAAGCCTTGCCGGATGATGTGCGTGAGCCGTTCTGCAAGTCCCTCGCTGATTTTCTCGATGGTCTTGTGAGCCATTACGTTTTGGATAACGGAAAGCTCGTGGTTGCCCATGCTGGAATGAAAGAGGAAATGCAAGGGCGTGGCTCTGGCAAGGTGCGTGAGTTCGCACTGTACGGAGAAACGACCGGAGAAACGGACGAGTTCGGGATGCCGGTGCGGCTTAATTGGGCGGCGGAATACCGAGGGTCGGCGAACGTCGTTTACGGTCATACTCCCGTTCCAGAACCGGAGTGGCTCAATCGTACGGTCAACGTCGATACAGGCTGCGTTTTCGGCGGCAAGCTAACGGCACTTCGTTATCCCGAGAATGAATTCGTCTCTGTCCCGGCCAAGCAAACTTACTGTGAATCATCACGACCGTTTCTCAACAACGATCAGCAAGCACCGTCGCTGACTGCCCAGCAATTACACGACGACATCCTTGACGCCGAAGACGTGATCGGGAAGCGTATCATCTCCACTCGGCTCGGACGCAATGTGACGATTCGAGAGGAGAACGCTACTGCTGCGCTGGAAGTGATGAGCCGTTTCGCCGCCAATCCGAAATGGCTCATTTATCTTCCGCCCACGATGTCCCCGTCCGAGACAACTAGCGAATCCGGTTTGTTGGAACATCCCGCTGAAGCATTTTCTTATTACCGCAGCCAAGGTGTTCCACAGGTCGTGTGCGAAGAAAAGCATATGGGATCGAGAGCGGTCGTTGTCGTTTGCAAAGACGAAGAGGCGGCTCGTGATCGATTTGGAGTCAACGAAGGAGAATCGGGAATCGTCTACACTCGTACCGGCAGACGGTTTTTCAAAGATTTAGAACTCGAACAGCAGTTCCTCCAACGACTCCGAACTGCAATGACGGCAGCGAGATTCTGGGATCAATTCGACACGACATGGGCGTGCCTTGATTGCGAATTGATGCCGTGGTCGGCGAAGGCGCAAGAGCTTCTGAAATCTCAATATGCAGCGGTCGGTGCAGCAGGAAGCGCTTCGCTCCCAGAAGTGGTTGAAGTATTGAAACGAACCACAGCGAGGATGGGCGATAACGGACGGGAAGTCGATGAAGTATTGAAACGATTCGGCGAACGTCGAACATCCATCGAGCAATTCGTGACGGCCTACCAACAATACTGCTGGCCGGTGGAATCTCTGGATGACATGAAGCTGGCTCCGTTTCACTTGTTGGCGACCGAAGGCAAAGTCCACATTGATCAAAACCACGTCTGGCACATGGAGACACTGGCGAAGGTCTGTCGTGAGAACAGTGATATTCTGCTGGCAACCGAGTTCAACGTCATCGATGTCACAGATATCGATAGTCAAACGGCAGGCATCGATTGGTGGACGAGCCTGACTGGAAAAGGCGGTGAAGGCATGGTCGTCAAACCAAGTGAGTGGGTCATGCGTGGTAAGAAGGGAATGGTCCAACCTGCCGTGAAGTGTCGTGGCAAGGAATACCTGCGGATCATTTACGGCCCGGATTACACAGCCGACCAGCATCTTCCTCGATTACGAAATCGCAGTCTGGGTCGCAAACGATCACTGGCGCTGCGTGAATTCGCCCTCGGTATCGAAGCCTTGGAACGATTCGTAAGAAAGGAACCACTACGTCGAGTCCACGAATGCGTCTTCGGCGTACTGGCAATGGAAAGCGAACCGGTGGACCCAAGGTTGTGAGCCTGATTAAACTTGTTGTTAGAACGGACCAGTCGAATCACTGGTGTTGATGGGGGAAAGATGATGGCTTATCTTGGATGGTTGCTCGCTGGCCTACTGATTGGCGCCGGCGCTACTTTCTTTGTTATGCGGTTTCGAAAAGCTCAAACTGCTCGTCGAAACCCGGTTGCAGCGCTATTGCGTTCACATTTCTATCCGATCTCAACCGATGGCATCACTATTTCTGAGCGGTCCTTTCCATTCCGTGTTCGGGCTGATCTGCAACGAGCCATCGACAGGTTGTTCAGTGACGAAACGCAAATTTTGCACTTCTGTGGTGTTCGCAAAGAATTCTCGCACGAAGGTGTCTCGTTGTCCGACTGCATTATTGAGAGCGAGCATTCCCCTGCCGTGTCCGTTCCT
>JAJDEL010000676.1 GCA_029259835.1 Planctomicrobium sp.
CGGTAGAGCTATCTGTTCGACTTGGTGTTGACCCAAAACATGCAGATCAAATTGTTCGCGGCTCCATCGTGCTCCCTCATGGGATTGGAAAGTCGCAGCGCATTCTTGTGTTCTGCAAAGACCAGAATGTTGACAAAGCGATCGAGGCAGGTGCTGATCATGCTGGCGGGAAAGAACTGGCTGACAAGATTAAGGACGGATGGTTAGATTTTGACGTTGCGATTGCCACACCTGACATGATGGGAGTTGTTGGTCCCCTCGGACGTGCCCTAGGCCCTCGCGGGTTAATGCCATCCCCGAAAGCCGGGACTGTCACGCAGGATGTTGCAACAGCTGTAAAAGAATACAAAGCAGGTAAGGTTGAATTTCGTGTTGACGATGCTGGAAATGTCCACTGTCTTGTTGGCAGGATGTCATTCGACCAAAACCAGTTAATTGAAAATGTCGAGGCGTTACTAAGCCTGATTCGCCAGTTGCGCCCACAGGTGACCAAGGGAATTTACATTCGATCTGTGACAGTTTCAGCATCACAGACGCCAGGGATTCCGATCGCAGCGGCTTGAGACTAAAAAGAGCGTGTCTTCAAGTTCACCCGAACGGACCACATCCACACAAATCAATTAACCTGACGTGAAGCAATGAGTAAAGTCGTAAAAAAAATGATGCTCGACGACCTCCGCAGTAAAATGGAGGGGTGTCGTGACTTTCTTGTTCTCGACATTTCGGGAATAGATGCCATCACAAATAATGAGATGCGTCTCGAACTCGCACAGAAAGGGATTACGCTACTGGGCGTCAAGAACCGCCTGCTGCAAGTCGTTTTGCGAGACAACGACGTGGAAGCCCTCGATGAAACTTTGGCAGGCCCCTCAACTGTCGTTTGGGGAGGCGAAGACATTGTTGGCCTCTCGCGAGAGATTGCCGCGTGGGCCAAGAAAATTGACAAGCTCGAAATCAAAGGTGGATCTGTCGACGGACAGGGGGTGAACTCCGCTGGCGTGACAGACATTAGTAATGGCCCTAGTCGCCTCGAACTGATCGGTCAGATTGCTGGCCTTTTACTCAGTCCGGGTGCAAACATTGCTGGCGCATTACTTGGTCCAGGGGGAACCCTCTCTGGTCAAATGAAATCTATTGCAGATACAGACGAAGAAAGCGGTGACGCAGCGTAGTGTCCCGGTTCGGCCGAGTGAGGCCGAGATTTACAGTGCCCACAGGAGAATTGAATTCAGACTCACTCTCATTGATTTACCGAGAGACTGTTTTGACAGGAGGCTGGAAAATGTATTTGACTACAGGCGAATTATCACTCTACCGAGCCGGTGCAACGTCCCAACGCACGCCGGCAAAATAACTTTGGAGAAGCGGAAATGTCAGCTGAAGCCCCAGAAGCACCAGCAAAAGAATTCGACGAAAACACAACAACTCTGGGCGATCAACTCGTTGGTCTGACCCTGCTTCAGGCAAAGGCGCTGGCTGATTACCTGAAGGACGTCCATGGCATCGAGCCAGCAGGTGGCGGAGCCGTGGTGGTTGCCGCTCCGACTGGTGGTGGAGATGATGGCGGTGCTCCTGAAGAGCAAACGGCATTTGACGTGATCCTCACCGGCTTCGGCGGTGCGAAAATCAACGTCATTAAAGCCGTTCGAAGCATCACCGGTCTTGGCCTCAAAGAAGCCAAAGGCTTGGTCGAAGGTGTTCCAACACCGCTTAAAGAAGGTGTCGAAAAAGACGAAGCCGATAAGCTCGTCAAAGACATCGAAGAAGCAGGCGGTACAGCAGAAATCAAGTAGTCATTCGGAAACCTGGGTAACATGGCCTCAACAAGCCATGTTACCTAATTTCCTTGCATGACCAGCATTCTGCGTGCCATGCAGTTGCATTTTTCAGTGAGGTCTGTAAATTACGGGGAAATCCGTTTTGCGGACATTTGCAGGGAAGTATCATTGGCTGCTTGGCGTATCGTGACAACTTCGCCACAATTGAAATATCTTAAACAACTTCCGCCTCGTGACCGAGCGAATGGTGTTTTTGAAATTTTCAGGTTGGCTGTCGACAATTTCCGGAAGGGGACCGGATTGGCGGATTTATGCTTACGCGCATCACCACTCTTGTACCACGGTCTGGGTGCGCAATTACGGACAACCGTAATTCCGCATTTCAAAATCGAAGAGGGGTCAGCCAGTTTGTTTCCTATACGCTTCGACTTGACTCGGCGGTGCCAATTTATGGAATTCAGATTCCCCGTGATCCAGTTCCCGGAACGATCACCTGAAGTTGCCCACCCCAGGTTGTGAACGTTGAAAGAATAAGTCTCGAAGTTTCAACCCCACTCAAAGCGAACACCGAAATCCTGTCCCAGAATTTCTCACTGCGCAAAGAACCCGACGAATGCCAATTCCACACCAACGAATCATTCCCACTGACTCTGTTCGTAACTTTGGAAGCATCGAGGCTCAGCACGAACTTTCGGATCTGACAAGAATTCAGACCGAATCTTACGCGCGCCTTTTGCAATTGGATCGTAAGCCAGAAGAACGTCGAGACGAAGGTCTGGAAGAGATCTTGCGGGAAATCTTTCCGATTGAAAGTTACGATGGTCAGTATCGGCTTGAGTATGTCAAATACGAATTGGGAAAGCCCCGCTACAACCCCACTGAGTGTCGACAGCTACGCTTGACATACGGTCGACCCTTTCGTGTGACGCTTCGGCTCATTAAAGAACAGCCAATCGAAGAAGAGGTTTACCTGGGCGACATGCCGATCATGATCGGTGGCGGCGAATTCATTATTAATGGTTCTGAACGTGTTCTCGTCAGTCAACTTCACCGCTCTCCAGGTGTCGACTTTGTGGTTGCGAGTGAACCGGGTGAGCGAAAAGAATTTTCCTGTCGGGTCATTCCTGAACGCGGAAGCTGGATTGAGTTCATGGTTTCCAAAAAGGAAACCCTCGGAGTTCGCATTGACCAGAGTGGTCGATTTTCCGCAATGACGCTCCTCCGAGCAATGAACGCCGATTACAGTTCGGACATCGAACTTCTAAAGCTCTTTTACGACGTCAAAAGTGTCAAGGTCGGCAAAGATGGCTCAGCAATCGCAGGCAAATACGCTGCTGAAGATCTTGTTTACCAAACCGGCGAGCGAGCTGGCGAAATTATCGTTGAGTGTTGCCACACAATCTCAGCCACTCAGGCAGCAGAAATCTCCGAAGCTGGTCTCAAAGAAGTTCAGACCATCGAGGAACCTGGTGACACACTCATCCTCAATAGCATTATTGAAGACTCAACGCTCAGCCATCAAGAAGCACTGCTGAAGATTTATCAACGATTGCGACCTGGAAATCCTCCGTCGCTTGAGAAAGCTCAGAATCTCTTTGCAGAAAAATTCTATGATGTGAATCGCTATCGCCTTGGGCGTGTTGGGCGTTTCCGTATCAATCGAAAGTTTGACCAGAGCATCCCTGATGACGAAATGACTCTGCGTGCCGAAGATATGGTCAACGCGGTTCGTTACCTTGTTCTACTTCGAACCGATGACGACTCTGCCTTCGTTGACGACATCGATAACCTTGGGAACCGGCGACTGCGAACAATCGATGAGCTTGGCATGGATGAAATCCGGAAAGGATTTCTGAAGCTCCGCCGCACGGTACAAGAGCGAATGAGCTTGAAGGACGTCGAAGAGATGAGTCCTCGAACTCTCGTGAACCCGAAGAGTGTCTCAGCCGCGATTGATTACTTCTTCGGTCGAAGTGAATTGTCACAGGTCGTCGATCAGACGAACCCACTCTCGATGCTTACACACGAGCGCCGGTTGAGTGCGCTCGGTCCTGGTGGTTTGAATCGTAAGCGAGCCGGCTTTGAAGTGCGCGATGTACACATCTCTCACTATGGTCGAATTTGTCCGATTGAAACTCCTGAAGGAACAAACATCGGCCTCATTTCAAGCCTGAGCATCTTCTCTAAAGTAGACAGCTATGGATTCCTGATCACTCCCTACCGCAAGGTCAACAAGGGAAAAGTGATCGACGAAATCGAATGGTTGCGAGCAGATGAAGAAGCAGGAGTGCGTGTTGCACCTGCTGATACGCAGGTCATAAAAGGAAAAATCGTTGACGAGCGTGTGCTGGCGAGATACCGCAGCGATGTTCACTGGATTCCTGCCTCAGACGTGCAGTACATCGATGTTGCCCCATGCCAAATGGTCGGTGTCTCAGCGAACTTGATTCCATTTCTTGAACACGATGATGCAAACCGAGCATTAATGGGCTCGAACATGCAACGTCAAGCGGTACCGCTGCTGATTGCCGAACCACCGTTGGTTGGAACAGGCATGGAAGAAGAAATCCCTCGCTTTTCCGGAATGGTCGTCCGGTCTGACCGAAACGGAAAAGTGACTTATGTCGACGCTAACGTCATTGAAGTAGATGAGAAAAAGTTTCCACTACGTAAGTTCACTGGGCTCAATGAGCGCACCTGCCTCAACCAGAGTCCTCTTGTGGAAATGGGACAGAAAGTCAAGAAAGGGGAAATCCTCGCTGACAGTGCTGCGACTAAAAACGGAATCTTGGCTTTGGGACGAAATGTTCTGGTCGGCTTCATGTCGTGGGAAGGCTTCAATTTTGAAGATGCAATTATCCTTTCAGAACGCCTTGTCAAGGATGATGTCTACACTTCCATTCACATCGATGAATTTGATGTGGAAATCCGCGAGACAAAACTCGGTCGTGAAGAATTTACTCGTGACATTCCCAACGTCAGCGAAAAGGCCCTACGCCATCTCGATGACGAAGGAATCGTCCATGTCGGAACTCGCGTCAAGCAGGGCGATATTCTTGTCGGAAAAGTTGTTCCGAAAGCAAAAGCAGAGCTGACTCCGGAAGAAAAACTGCTACACGCAATCTTTGGTAAAGCCGGAGAAGATGTCAAAAACGAATCTCTAGAAGTGACCAGTGGTGTCGAAGGGATCGTCATTCAAACGGAAAAATTCTCCCGAAGAATGAGCCTTTCCGAATTGGATCGCAAGCAATTCGACCAGGAAGTCAAGCAGCTCGAGCAGGAAGGACAGGAGGAAATTGCCACCAAATTCCAAGAGTTTGTCACTGAATTCGATACTGTTCTTGGTCGGCATATGACTGAC
>JAJDEL010000677.1 GCA_029259835.1 Planctomicrobium sp.
AACAACGACGAGAGAGCGTTTGCATTTCGCACCGAGTGAGTCTCCCTGTGGTGCTTTACGCATCGACCCTTGTTACTCAGCAGCAGGTTTCGCGACAGGTCCTGATGGAGCTGGAGCGTCCAAGATCAGTTTTCGAATCGCTTTCGGTCCGCTCTTAAGTGATCCAAGAATACTGGAGAGCGCCGTTTGCAGTTCAGGGTCATTGTCGCCGGATGCCAGGACTTTCAGCCGATCTAGCTCAGCCGGAGTCAACAGGACACCAAAACGCTGTATGTGAAATGCCAGTTGCAGAGCGGCTCGCTTGCGAAGTTTCGGTTCTGTATTCGGTGAGTCTGTAAGGTCGAGGAAGCGTTGTTGAACTGTAGGCACAGCAATCGCCCCAAGTGCGATCAACGCATCGTCCGCAACGGTTGGGTTACCTGTTGCCTGCATGAGGGCTTCTTGATGTTCAGCAAGATGAAATACAGACGGATCGGAACTCGTCGCAATCCAGCGGAGCCAATACGCAGCTTCGCGAAGCTGTATAGTCCGTTGCTCTTGAGTCTGTGGCGGCGGCGAAAGTTGAACTAAGACTGGTTGCAGTTCTCTGTGAATGTCGGCTGAACTGATCGACTCGTTGACATACACGACATTCTGAAATCGATTTTGAATCGTCGCGTAACGTGTTCGCAAGCTCGGCGGACCATAAATGACCAGTGGCAGATTCCTGGTTCTTGCATCGGCACGCAAGTTTTCGATGGTTTGAGTCAGCCCCCAGCGGATTGTGTTTGGATGTAAGACTGCAAGTTCGATATCGCCCTTGGCCGCGGCAATTTGGAATCCATCCATGCCAGTCGTTGCGATCGATGTTTCAAATCCCAATTCACTAAATAGGTTCGCCGTTTTTGACCCACGCTGGACATTTGGGTCAATGACAACGCCATCTGGTTTGGAATTCCCCTGAATCGCTCGAATGAGAACTTCAACAACTCGACGGGCACCTTTGAAAGGTTTCTGCGGTTCCCATTGCAGGATTGTGACAGCTGCTGCAAACTGAACGCGTGGTTGTGGGAAATCTAGTGCCTCAACGATTTCTGGGTTCCTGGTTGTTCCTGAGATCAGAGATCGGGAGCCATTCAGGCTCAGGGCGGAAACAGCATTCAAGGCCGCAGCAGGAAGGTTGTTGTCAATGGCAAGTGCCAGGATTTGGTTGCACACATCGCTGCCTGCCACCACGGCAAGATCGTGTGCCGAGCCTGGTCCTACCGGAACAGATTGGTTCCAACCGACAGCTTCAACATCGCGTACCATTTTTGCTGCTAGTACGACAATGGGTGCATCTTCGTTTGTCGGGTTGATTTCAGCAGCTTCGCGAGCCAGCCGCTCTGCAAAGTGAACTGAAGCGTGTTGTCGAGTCGCTTTCGTTTCAACAACTGTTGCCTGTTCAGCATTCCAGGTCCAGACCGGAATCAGCTTCATGTCTTCGTATCGCAGTTCCCATTGATGCTGGCCAGACAAGTGCTTGATCGATTCTCCAATCATCAGAGAGGCAACACCGTACGAGTTCACACGTATTGCGAGTTGCGGATCGTCGTAGCGAATTCGGGCGATTGCTTGGCGAGCAGTGTCTCGGACGCCTTGGGGTTGCTGAGGATCAAAAGCAGAGTGATACAGCCAGATGATATCTTCCTTTGCACCCAACCAGCCAAGAACCTCGGACGCGGCAGTGCGAATTTTATTTGAAGGTGACGACAATGCTCCAATCACAGGAGGCACAGCGTCCTCACCCATTCTTGCGAGATTGAAAATGAGAACATCACGGCTGATCGTTTCGTTCTCAATCGCTTGAAGCATCGGTGGGACAGCGTATGGCCCCACGGCTCGCAATTCGGTCAACGCTTCTGCTCGCTCCCGTGCCGTCCCAGCGAGCTTCGGTAGAACTTTAGAAATATAATCTGGAGCGCTGGTCTGCCGGGAAACGGCATCTGTGAGACTCTTGAGCAATTGGCTGGCTTCAGGGTTGAGTCCTTCCACATTGACCAGACTCAGGAAGGTGGCGGTTCCGTGCTTGTCTCTCAAGGCGAAGAGTTCCGCGTCTGTGAGATCCATCGCCAGGATTTCTGCGATGTAGTGCTTTCCAAGTTCTGGACGAGCAAGTTTGACCATCAGCAATGCGGCTTCGAAGCGACCATTGGCAGTGTCTGGTTCGCTTGCCAGAACCTTCTCTGGTTCGATACCCGTGTCCGGTCCAGCTGGCTGTGCCAAAACTGGAAGCGTCGTCAACATGGCGATGCAGAAGGTCAACTTCTGCAAGCCGAAAGCTCGCGAATAACAGGACTGCGAACGTGCCATGACAGCAACTCCATCGACGGTTTTGAAACAAACAGTGTGATCGGTACGGCTTCCCCAACTTAACACAGGGCGCAGCCGACCTCTCAGGATGAAGCCATCCTGTATCAAAGTCTATCGAAACTCCACGCTCTTCTCTTGAATGACCAGCATCAGGGTGGCGATTCTACCGACGACGAACGGCTGCCATCCGAAATAATGCGAGTAATCAGCACAACACGAACGGTTGGGTTCGGCTGCTAAAGATATTGTCCCGAAATGAAATCCCGATTTGGTCAGATCAAGATTTCACCTGTGATGCGTCGTTTCACTTTTCTGAGTGGGTAGTGGTGGGTAGCAAAGAGTGGGGACGATTTGTCAATAGTCAATTGTCATTGAAAAACCAGTCTTCGAGTTCGTTCGTCTGGTTCGCAACTCCCACTTTTCCAATGACAAATGAGGAATGATAAATAACAATTGAGAAATTCTTCCTTCATTCCCAAGCTCTGCTTCGCAAACGAAAATGGACGCTCGAATGGGCAAGCGGAATCATTCTTTCGAAGTCGATCTTCATGCAAGATTCAACTCCTAAGCAATAAATTACCGGGCTGTTGGCCCGATGACAACAATTCCCCTTGTCCAATCTCACAGTTCGTAGCACATCAACTTGTCTTGCTCGCGCATGTACAATTTTCCATCAACAACGACTGGATGCGACCAGGTTTTGCCTTCCTGATAATCCGGGGTGAATGCACCGTTCATTTCAAACCCATCCGGTGTTGCCCCGACGAGAGCTACAGTCCCGTTCTGGTAGCGAAAGAGTATTTGTCCGTCGACATAAGTAATCGCCGCCGAGCCTGACATAGAAACATCCTGGTTTCGAATGTCGCCGGTCCACTTCACTTCCCCGGAAGGAAGGTGCAGGCAAGTCGGGAAGCCTTTGTTGTGCTGATGTCCGGCGTAAAGGTACTCACCTTCGCGAATCATTCCGCCGTGGTGATTTTGGAATGTCTTTCCATTCAGGAAATATTCTTCAGTCGCCCTCACGCCAGTTCTGGTTTTGCTGAGTTTCAGAAGAACAGACCCTGTTCCGTACCCACTGGAAGCGAACACGTAGTCATCGAAAGGGACAGGCGTGGGAATGTTTGCAGTTCCGTTCGCAACTTTGTTGTAGTTCCACAAAAGTTTGCCATCACGCGCTCGGACGCCAATTACGCCTCGACCGACAAGTTGAACGTACTGCTTCACTCCGGCAGCCTTGCTGATCACAATCGAAGAATAGCCGGCTCCATCTTTTCCTTTTTCACCAAGGTCGGGAACAGAGGTCCGCCAGACTTCTTCACCTGTGTTCTTGTTTAGAGCAACGAGCATCGATTCAGACCCACCAGGTGTACAGACTACCCAGTCTCCATCAACAAGCGGAGATTCAGAAAACCCCCAGCCGGACATCATTTTGCCATTGAAGTCCTCTTTGAAATCTCGACGCCAGACAACTTCTCCATCATTTCTCTTCAGGCAGACAATCTGCCCATCGGAAGTGACGACGTAGCAAAAATTACCATCAAGCGTTGGAGTGCAACGCGAACCGGGGTAGCCATGCTTGGGAGCAGCGCCGGTGAGTGGAGTTGCCCAAACACGCTCGTGTGAGGCGAGATCTACACAAATGACCGCTTGGCCTTCTGGTAGGTTCCCGGTCGTGTAGAGTTTGCCGTCCGCGATGGAAAGGCTCGCGTAGCCTTTTCCCAAGCCTTCAATCGTCCATAAATGTTTTGGCTGAGACTTGGTCCAGTCAAGTTTGAGTCCGGTTCCTTCGAGTTTGCCATTTCGATTCGGTCCGCGCCACTGCGGCCAATCTTTCGCAGAGACAGTCTGAATCATGAAACAGCAGAGCATAGCTGTGAGTAAACGGGCATTAAGCATCGCAGTGATTCCTTGGCAGTGATGAATTTCGATCCTGTCCGAAATCCGATTCGGACGAGTGAAGATTTGAGGTGGGACATCCTTGTAGTTGGAGATGGACCGAACCCTCCATGTTCCGCGCGACCCCAATGTACAAAATTTGATGCGTCACTGGCAACGAAGTCGGCCGACTCTTCCCGCTTCTTCTGAGGAACCGATGCTGCTGAGGTTTGAATCTGGAGTTCAAACCTGATACGACGTGGAGACACGCTCATGTGTCGTGATTTCGCGACCTGAGAAATCCCCTTGCCCTACTGAAACCCTTAAATTTGAAGCTTTTTCATGGTGACTCTCCGACCTGTAACTCGTGCTCTGGTCCCCGTTCATTCTCAAGCGGCTCAGCGTGTCAGTTCTCCCAACTACGATGAATTTCAGAGCGACAAAGAAATCTGGGATCTCCTTCAGGCGAAACCGGAGAATGTTTTGCGGATTACAATGGCACATTGCCATGTAGAGGATCTTGCAAGCGCCCTGACAGAAGGTGGAGAAGAGGCGCTCGCTCATTCTGGCGAACAGATGCGAGATCTTGTGACGAGTCCTCTTATGAAGGAGTTACAGGAATTACTCTGGGTATACGAAATTACATCTCCGAAGCGGCCTGACGAACCACAACTCGGCGTGGGAGGATACGCAGCGACGAGCGAAATTCGCACCGAACAAACTCCGAACGGTGCAATCATTCGCAACGAAGGCGTGCGGCCTGAAAAAGCTCAAGGACGAGCGAACTTGATTGATGCAACCAGCGCCTACGTAGGTATGGTCAATTTGGGAGTGAAGGATGAGTCGGGTGAACTCCTCATTGCATTGTCTGGAACGGCAAGCAGTCGCGATTGTGACTACGAAGTCGTCGATGAAGCAGACAATCGACATCGAGTCTGGTTAGTGACTGAAAGTGAAGAACAGCAAAAACTAATCGACCTTCTCGCTGCCGAACCTGCTGCATATGTCGCCGATGGAAATCACCGCAGCGCGGCGGCGGCTTCCCTGGGTAAGGACCATTTCCTGACAGTCTTCTTCCTGAACTCGCAACTCGGTCTCGAACCTTACAACCGTTTGCTGTCACTCAACGGTGTTTCACCGGAAGTTTTCCTCGAACAGGCAGCCGAGAATTTCGAAGTCAACGAACTCGTCGGAGCGGCAACTTACCGTCCGGACGTCGTCAACAAGGTCGGAGTTTATATTGCCGGAAAATGGTATGAACTGCTTCCGAAGGCTGATTCCTTTGATCCTGACAACGCCGCAGAATCCATCGATGCCGAGATTGTGCAGCGACACATCTTCGACAGAATTCTTGGCATGCCCGACAATCGCGACAAGCGGATCAACTACGTCGGAGGCAACAAAACGTCTGACTACCTTGTCGAGCGTGTCAACAACGGAGACTTCGATCTAGCAATATCGCTCGCTCCAGTCACAATGGAGCAGTTCGTCAAAGTCTGCGACCAGAACCGATTCATGCCACCAAAGTCAACATGGTTCGATCCGAAGGTCAGAAGTGGGCTCGTGATTGCGATGCTCGATGAATGAAAACAACAACGAATTTTGTTTGCTCAAGGACAATCAAAAAAGTTTACTCTTAGAATGGTGAAAAACATGCGTTTCGTCCTATTACTTTCTTCTTTGTTCATACTGATGATGGCCGCTTCGTTGCTCGCCAGTGAAATGAATTCTCTGACCGATGCAGAGCAGAAAGCGGGCTTCAAGCTTCTGTTCAATGGGAAAGATCTTCATGGCTGGAAGCATCAAGGGAACTGGCATGTGCAAGATGGTGTCATGTCTCGAAAAGGTCGAGGAGGAAGTTTGACTTACACTCAATCGGCGACGCCAGATGACTTTGAACTTCGTTTCGAGTGGAAGGTCGCCAAGAAGAGCAATAGTGGGGTCTATTACCGACCGGGCCAATATGAGTATCAAATCCTTGACAATTCAACCCATGCAGATGGGAAGAACCCACGTACGAGTGCTGCGTCGCTTTACTTTTGTATGGCCCCTGCACTCGATGCGACAAAGCCGGTTGGTGAATGGAATGAAGGTCGCATTCTCTGTAAAGGGAACGTCATTCAACACTGGTTGAACGACACGAAAGTGATCGACTTTGATTACACTGATCCCATGTGGGCAGAGAATGTTGAGATGTTGAAGAAACGCGGAGCCGATCTCGCCGCACGTCGTGGGCAGATCTCGCTGCAAGATCACGGTGATCCTGTCTGGTATCGCTCGATTCGTTTACGCACGATTGCTGAAGAAGAGGACATTCAACACAAGACTGTTCAACCTGCTACGATCTCCAAAGAAGTTCTCGCAGCAGAAAAGGCGAAACTGGAACGAATTCTTAAAAACCGTGCGAAATAGATCTCTGGTCGATTTGGAGTTCTTTGTTTTTCCTTTTCTTGGAAAAGAACGCAAGAAGTGAATGCGGAGAAAGAACAATCTGACTCTTTTCTTGGCACGAAAACTGGAAGACTCCTGTTTTTTATTGTGTTCGGCCTGTGCATGGTCGGTGCCACTTTTCAACTTTGGTTGATGTGGTTGACCGAGATTCCGTTAGGTGTTCCCGGAGAATGGGTCTGGCCGAGAGCATCGCAACAGCTTGGTTCGCTACTGGACCTTCTGCCTGCATTGCTGAGCGGTCTACTTCTCATTGGCTATCTCTGTTGGTCAACACGACCACTGACCAGTCGACCTCGCACGGGCGCATGGTTGTTCGGTCTCGTACTCCTGGGAATTGGTTGGACCTTCGCTTTGCATTCGATCATCCCTGTCGGAGGCGGAACTGGTCGCTCCGCATTTGTGATGTTTTACCCACGAACGTCCGGGTACTACTTTCAGGCAAGGTTCGAGGCCGCGGACCTGCCGAAATTTCTCACTGAATACGAGACGGAAATCAGCGACGCTGACGATCCGGAAAACTATCTCCACATCGGCACACATCCGCCTGGATTGACAGTCTTAAATCGACTGTTGATCGATCTTTGCAATCAGAATCCAAAATTGTCTGACGTGGTGAATCAGTTACGACCGCCAGCGGTTGTCGCAGCAATGCAAGAGATTGAGCGTGCGCACCTGAACGATGGACAAGAGCTTACGTCCGGCGACATCGCAGCCTTGTGGTTGATGATTGCACTGAGTCAACTGTGCGCCGTGTTGACTGTTGTCCCGTTGTACTTCCTCACCCGTCAGATCGGATCGATTTCATCAGCCCGGCTCACGGCAGGACTGTGGCTGACGGTGCCGGCGTTATTGGTTTTCTTGCCAAAATCAGACGCAGTTTTTCCATTTCTGGTTCTGTTGTTGCAGTGGTTGTGGATCAACGCCCTGGAACGAAACAGCACGATCTTTGGAGTATTCACAGGGTTGCTGTTCACCTTTGCAGCTTCACTCAGCCTGGCTTTCATGACTGTTGGAGTGATTCTGTTTCTGCAAATGCTCGCGCATTACTCCCGCTCTCGGGCAGGCCTGCATCCAACAGTCGGTGGAATCGTCGCAGGTGTCGCTTGCCTGCTGCTGATCAATCACTTTTATGATGTGAATCTGTTTTCCATCTGGATTCAAAATCTCCGTAACCACGCACACTTCTACGATCACAACACTCGAACCTACATCGACTGGTTGCTCATCAATCCCGTTGAAGCAGCAGTCGCGGTTGGAGTTCCTCTCGCCGTGTGCGGAATTGTCGGCGCCGGCTTCTTACTGAAGAAAAACAACCGCGATCAACGCTGGATTCTGGTTGGCCTGTTCATCTGGATTGTATTATGGCTCAGCGGAAAAAATATGGGTGAAGCCGCCCGCCTCTGGCTCTTCCTGATGCCTTACGCAGTCCTAGCAGCAACGCCGTTCTTCGCAAGATTGAATACATCCGAGAGCTGGATTTTGCGAAGGTTTCTTCCAATGACCCTGTTGATATTACAAACAATCGTTTGCATCGCCACTGCGATCCAAATTGACGGCTTCGGGTTTACTGAGTTGTGATGCCCACCCGCCCACAAATGAATCGCTATAAACTCTTCCAGCGAATTTTGGTTTGGGGAAGTCTGCGTTGTAACTCTGCGACTCCTTCTTCCGTGAGTTTTGTTTTGGTAAGATTGAGACTCTTTAAGTCTGTGAAACTTGCGAGTCGGTCAATATCGCTGTCGCTCAGGTTTGTTCGCTGTAAATCTAGGTAAATCAATTGAGGGTGTTGCACGAGCACCTCAAGTTCTTCTGGTTGAAAATCTGCTCCAATCAAGCCAAGGTATCGCAAGTTCGGAATGTTCAGCAGTTCAGAGAACATTGCTGAATCAAGACCGCGATTGGAGCCAAGAATGATTCCAAACAAGCTTTGCTTTCCTCTTAATTCTGCGAGGCCCGCTGCCGTAACGTCAGTGCTCCCCATCCAGATTTGATGAAGAGAGGGGGCAAGTTTTGCGTAGCGAAGAAACTCATCCAGATTTTGAGAACCACCTAGATGCAGCGTACTTAACTTGTCAAGATCTTGCAGGCAGGACAGATCTTTGCCCGAGAAGTCAAAGTTGTAAAAACGAGCAGCGACTGGGTCTCCTCGCCTCACCACAATTCGAGTGTATTGAAGATATACTCGACGAAAGACAATCTTTCCGCCCATGTTTTCGATTTGTTGAATTGCAGATCGCTCTTTTGACTTGTCGGACCATGCTCGCAAAAGAGTCATAAAAGCTAGCAAGACGAGAACGACTAAGACGGCACCAAGGTAGATTCGAGACCACCGGACGCCTCTGAGTGTCGATGCAACTTCATCGTCCGAAACATGACATTGGTCGGTTGACTTGAATTGATTTTGCATGGCATCTCAGTCCTATCTGTGAACCATGGTACATGAGGCTTCACAAAAAATTCACCCAACTGGTTGCAGCGGCGCTTTAGATACAATGAAAGTTTCGGTGCGGCCGTCGTCTGACTCGCAATATATTTTCATGCGACTACGCTTGCGAAACTCACTTGTTTCGGGATTTGCGCAATTCACTCACACTACCGTCACTGAAAGAATGGATGAAGTGATGATACATAGGGAAATGAAACGGTTGGTATTGTTTCTGGCTTTGCTTGTCGGCAGCCAGTCGACGGGGCCGGTATCGGCAGCGGAGCCGGTGGATGTGTCCGTCTTGCCGCCGGGAGTGAAGCGGGTGGAAATCTTCTTGTTGATGGGCCAGTCCAACATGAAGGGGCGTGGAGTCATTCCGGGGAAGCAGGAGGGGAATCCGCGGATCATTCATATGAACATGGCGAACGATCAGTGGTATGTCTCCAGACATCCGCTACACAAGACCGGAGAGCCAGGCCTGATCGACAGGTCGGACAACGCCGGCGTCGGGCCGGGGCTGAATTTCGCTCGCGAGTTGGTGAAACGGGACAAGGGGTTGATCGTGGTTTTGATTCCGGTCGCGCGGGGAGGTTCGTCGATCCGATTGTGGAATTCGGATGCGAAATTTTATCAAGAGGCAATACGCAAGGCCAAGAAGGCGCTCGGCCATTTCCCGAAAGGGAAGACGCGGATTGCGGGAGCGCTTTGGCTACAGGGCGAGTCGGATTCGCTGGAAAATCGTTATGCCGTGTATGATGACAAACTGACCGCGCTGGTTCAGAATCTGCGGACTGATTTGAAAGATTCCGAGTTGCCCTTCGTCGCCTGCACGATTGGCACTTTCATCAAACCTAGAGGGAAGTATTTCCGAGTCAAAGAAATCAATGAGGCTCTTGTATCTTTATCGGACCGGGTCCCGCAAACGGCTTGCGTCGATGCCCGAGATTTGAAAGGGCACATTGGCGATGCCATGCATTATGACGCAAGGTCTCAAGAGGTAATCGGTCGGCGCTATGCGGAGGCGTATCTCCGATTGACAGAGGATCTCGTCACGCCGGTCATGACTGATGAGGCCCCTTCAGCTGGAAGGCGTGTACGGCAGATTGCCTCTGAATACAAGGGGACCGAAGTCTATCACTCGCTGTATCTGCCCGTGGACTGGAAGCCAAGTGGGAAGTATCCGGTCATCGTCGAATACACCGGCAATAAGTTTCCGCCGGGCAAGGGGTCCGGCGAAGTGAAAGACGCTAACCTCGGCTACGGCATGAGTGGCGGTCATGGGTTTATCTGGGTAGTGATGCCATATGTGGAGAAGGGTCGCAAGAGGAATGCT
>JAJDEL010000678.1 GCA_029259835.1 Planctomicrobium sp.
GGGCATTCCGCTCCATGTGTGCATACGTTTCGCAGTTTCGAAGAGTCCCTACTCGCACAAAGCCTTGCCGACGACTACGAGGCTGGAACTGTCAGCGACTTACGTATTGCCAGTCCCAGCGCTCCGAACTTCGCGTCCGCGATCTTGGGAATCCGTGATTTGGAAGACGCATCCGCAGAGTGGAACGAATTCCTCGCAGCGATTGATGCCAAAATCTTGGTCGGCTCGTTTCGAGAGGACCTACCAGTCATGGCTTTTCTGAACGAGCGCTACGAACTTGCAAAGTCTTTTGATGAATTGAAGCAGCGCGGAGAGATCCCGACTGGATTTCAAAGACTGATCGATTCACACTTTAAGCACGCTCCCAGCGGCGAAAACGAAGTGATCCTCAACCGCAATCATTCCATGATCGCGCGGACACTCTCGCAACAACCGGGCACTCCGCTTTCCAGTGTCATGCGTTTGATCGTTGTCAATGCCCTCAATTCCGCCGGGGCAGCAACTCCATCTCCAGCTCGACGGCAACAACAGGACGACCTCGAATGGATTGCCGAATGCTTGTGGGGACGAGAGTAACTTCGCCGCACAATTATCGCGTGTGAACTTCGGTACGGCTCTTCCTGACTTGTCGAAATCAAAAAGCCCGGAATTATGAAAATGCCGGGCTTTTTCGATGAGATCATCGTCACTTGTTTTTGAGCGATTTCCTAGGTGGTACTTTCCGCGAATTGTTCAGCCAGTTTTGGAGTCCGGTCAACACTGGTCAAATCGGCGACATATGCGCAGTTTCGACCATTCTCTTTGGCTCGATACAGGCATGCATCCGCTTCCTGAACAAGTTGGTCCATCGACTCGATATCAGATTGTGATCGAATTGAAACCGCTCCAACTGACAGTGAAAGGCCAAAAAGTTCGGGATAATCTTGTATCTGCAATTTTCGGATCCCTTCCTGGATGCGATCTATTGGAATCAATAGTTTCTCTGCGGAGCAACCGGTCAAAATTGCAGCGAATTCGTCACCTCCGTAGCGTACAAGTAAGTCATACGAACGAAGTTGCCTTTGGAGGGTCGTACCAATTTCCTTCAAGACGATGTCTCCAACGGCATGTCCAAGCCGGTCATTGATTTTTTTGAAATAATCAAGATCGATCAAGATGACGCACACAGTGTTTGCAGTTCTTTCCAGTCGCAACCACTCTTCGGCGAGACGACGCTCGAAAACCATCCGGTTCGGTAAGTCAGTGACAGGATCGACCAGAGCGTGTTGAAGAATTTGCTTCACCGAACTCCAGCGAAGATAAAGTTCATCTTCGAGGAAAATTGCGGCGAGATCATCGTCTACGGTTGAAATCGCAGCACCTGCGATTTCGCGACGTGTTAGACTCGGGGGCTTAGAGCAACTCTGTTTCGATGACGAGTAAGAATCGAGTCGGGCGCTGATTGCCGATTCTAACGGCATATCACACCAGCGTCGTCGCTCAACCGGGTCTGAAGAAGTCACCTTCTGCAAAAGATCATCAGTTTCAACGACTCCTAGAATCGCTCCATGATCATCTTCAACGATCAGGTAACGATGCGAGTCAAGATCCGCGATTGCGAGGACATCGGCAACCAGTTGAGAATGGCGAAATCGGCGTGTGCCACCTTCTGCTTCACCGTCCAGCGTTAATTTGACTTGATGTTCCAACATAATGTTTGAGTCCGAAAACCATCTCCGTGACGTTGCAGGCAGGCCACTGTTCAATACTTGAATTGAAATTGACTGTCTGCTTCCTGAAAAGTCTCAAGTCCCATCCGCACGATTCCCTTAAAGAACAATCAGTGAAGTTAGGTTTGCGACTTGATACAGTCAAAACTTATGGCAAGAACGAATTGCAGGCGCCAGCATTTACCGCAAAGTTTTGACTTCTTACAAAGAATTCTGAGATGGTGAAAAACAGCATCGTCGCCCCTCTTCAGGAACGGGGTGATGCCGAAATGCAACAGCCTGCTCCTGAGTCTGTTTTCAAGGAGGCACCCTCACTGAATCACGAAAGAGCACACGACGATGTTACGAAGAATCAACATCGCGCTAAATTCGAAACAATCGAGACGATAGTTAAGTAACGGGCGTTTGGAAATGTTGCCCTCTGCCTCGCGGGAGACGATTGAAACGAAAGCGAAACTCTCATCTACGTGGACTACGAAATATCGTCGTCGAAGTCTTCATCGTCTTCTTCAGGATCGTGATCTGGATGGAGCGGGTGATTGGGATCGAAGAAAAAGTCACCCAGTCCCATCGGGAGAACATTTCCGCCGAGCGACTGACGTTTTCGTTCTGCGAGCGACTGCAAGTCCATCGCATCTTCGCCGAGGCACATCTCTAGAGATTGTTGCCAGGCTTGGTCTTTAGAGAGTGGATGATCTGGTTCGGATGCAAGTTGCTTAAGGGCAAATCGCAACACGTTAATTCCATCTCGTGTGGAAAAATTGAGCTTTAACTCGTGGGACTGCTGCAGAAATTCAACCGTCAGATTGAGCATTTCTTCGTCAGAAAACGGCAAGTGATACTTCAAGATCGCCAACTCATCTTCGCGTGAAGGTGATCCGAGGGGCAATGTCGGCTGAAGTCGGCTGAGAATATAGTCAGGGATTTCGTAAGTGGAGTCGTCGTCGTTCATCGTCACTGCACAACGAAAATCAGGATGCGCCGGAATTGTAATCCCTGCAACTATTGATTCGACATAGCGGCGATGATCGAGAAGTGGAGCCAGCGACGCCCAGGATTTTTCATTCATCCGGTTCCCTTCATCAAGAACGCAGACTCCGCCCTGAATCATTGCAGTCACAAGCGCTGATGCCTGATATTGAATCTTTCCATTTTCCGCGAGAACCGGCGTAACGAGCAAATCTTCCGGACGCGTGTCCGCCGTGCATTGATAAATGTACAGATCTCGATCAAGTGCGCGAGCGCCTGCAATCGCCAGAGATGTCTTTCCGATTCCGGGGAAACCGACCAATCGCGGAGTAAGCGGCAAATCTGCCTGATTGACAACTAACCAACAAGCAAGAAGCTGCTTGAGAACATCGCGCTGCCCGATCCAATCTCCCGATGTCTGATCGGGATGCCCCAGATGCAGTCGAATTCCATCAATTTCTACGTATTTCGACATCGCTACTTCTATTTGACTCTGAATCAGGAAAATCACTCGCCCCACACTGTACAGGAAAGCGGAATTGATTTCCTGCTACCGTTGCCCGATCTCACTTTGACATCCGAACGACATTCGTCACTTCAGAGAATATTGTGGGAAAAGTTACGCAATTTACCGCCGACACTGTTTCAAAGCAAAATCTGCAAGCAGATTCGGCGCCAGATCAGCATTTTCTTGAAAATGTAATTTCTTTCATCTTATCAACGTGCTATGATTTGTGTGCATTTCTGAGGACGTTCCACCCACACTTCATTGCGTTTCGCAACACATTCGACCTGGAAGGAGTCAATTCGCATCATATGCCAATTGCCAGCAGCCCCTTTCTTGACCAATTAAAGAAGAGCCGGATCCTGGCTCCCCAGCAGTTTCACGCTTACGCGCAGCAACTTCGACTGCCGGAAGGAACGACTCCCGTCCAAGTCGCGACAAATGCAGTCAGGCGCGGGCTGATTTCTCGTTTTCAAGCTGAAGAAATCCTGAACGGGCGCGCTAGAAAGCTCATCGTCGGCGACTACATTCTCTTTGATATTTTGGGCTACGGAGGAATGGGAACCGTCTACATCGCTAAACATCGTGAGACCGAGGACCAGGTCGCCATTAAACTTTTGGGCGATCAGGGCAGACATGACTCAGGGATCCGTGCCCGATTTAAACTTGAGGCGCGTGCCGGGATGAAACTTGATCATCCGAAACTCGTGAAGACGCTCGATTTCGGGGTACTTCAAGATTTATACGGTGACATTGAATACATGGTCATGGACCTCGTCGAAGGGGTCACATTGCTCGAAGGAATTAACTTCAGCAGCGGTCCGTTGAAGTGGGATGCCGCTTCCGATGTGATCTGTCAAGCGGCGGATGGGCTAGCCTACCTTCACGAAAAGGGGATGGTTCACCGCGATGTGAAACCTGACAACATTCTTGTCGAGGTTGACGGAAATTCCATGCTACTTGATTTCGGTCTGACACTCGCAGACCAGGGAGCCTTTGAAGAAGAATTCTCGTTGGCGATGATCTTCGGGCACGACTGCCTCGGGACTGCCGATTACATCCCACCGGAACAGTCGCTTGATTCACTGAACGTCGATCGTCTCGCAGATATCTATTCGCTTGGCTGTACGATGTACACAGCCTTAACTGCAAAGCGACCGTTCCCGGATCGGAATCGTTCAGAGACTGTGAAGGCTCACCGAACAGAACCGAGGCCGAAAATTCTGGACATCAACCCAGGCGTGCCTCAGAAACTTTCTGAAGCAGTGTTGAGAATGATGGCAGTCAAGCCGGAAGATCGCCCGCAAAGCATGGCGGAGGTCAAGAGCTTGCTCACGCCATTCCGCAAGCGTCGAAACTGGGCGTTCGAATTCAATCAGGTACTCCTCCAACGACGTGATATGCGAAAGCGATACATTTCGGAATCACGTGCCAGAGCCAGTCAGACTCAACGTCCAACAACTGTCAATTCTGGTGAAGAAACCGAGACACCTGGCAAGAAGAAGGTGACTGGCGACCAGGAGATCAGAGAGTTCGATACGTAAAGGCCCATTCCGTTATTCGAGTTGGGTTGATTCAGTCTGGCTGTGTTGCCGCCAGCAGAACATCCTCATCGACAAAGATCGGGAGCGGTGGGTCATAGTGGGCGGCGATTGCAATCGCATCACTTGGCCGACTATCAACTTCGATAATCTCGCCATCATGCTTAATACGAATGACGGCGTAATATGTATGCTCGACGAGATTCGTAATCACGATGTCCTGAACCTCTCCGCCCATTTCTTCGATGACGTTCTTGAGTAAGTCATGCGTCAGCGGTCGCGGGACGGAGTGTCCCTGAACGCGACGGTCAATGCTCGTCGCTTCAAAGATTCCAATCATGATTGGAAAGTCCCGTTTGTCTTCCTCGTCGACATCGACCTCCCTCAAACAGACAACTTGCTCATTGATCATTTCGCTGATGATAATTCTGGCAAGTTCCATTTGTACTAGCACAGCCTGCTCCTCTACTTTGAAGAATGTCGAATTTCATCAAGTATAGAGACCGGCTATTCAAATTTCAAAAGTGTCGCCCCTTCCAAACTTGCCGCTGAGGTCCAGAATCCATATAAAACCTCAGGAGGCCGAAGTGGCGGAATCGGCAGACGCGCTGGATTCAAAATCCAGTGGGATTAACTCCCGTGTGGGTTCGAGTCCCACCTTCGGTACTTAGAGATGAAAGGACTTGGAGCAAATTGCTCTGAGTCCTTTCTCATAACTTGAACATGATGCAGGGCTAAGTCTGTTTTGATTTCGAGCTGATTATCGCACTCGAATTGGCTATTCAGAGGTACTCAATTCGAGAGATTTTCTGACAGCATTTTTTGAAGAGGCGTGTGCGTTTCGCCGTATAGAAGTCAGCGTTTCCCCTGCGGAAAACCGTTTTTTATGAGATACGGGAAAGAGCACTATGTTTCGAGCGCAAAGTGCTCCAGGTTGCATTTGCATCGCGTTCATGTTCAGTGTGTAACCTCTGTTTAGCCGCTCAATACGTGGGTTTTCTGGTTTTCCCAGCGATTTCAGGGGCAAATGGAGAGGAAAATAACCAGGGCTGGTCAAAAGTTCAATTGAGGTTTGGTACGGGAAATGTATGTGACTGGGTAAGACGATTTTGGTTCACTTTTTTGAAAGGATGACCATTGAATGCTTGCCCCGAGCGGAATTTGTTGCACTTTTTGCAACAGA
>JAJDEL010000679.1 GCA_029259835.1 Planctomicrobium sp.
CCAACGGTTTATCCGCCATTGCAAAGTGCAGAAGTGGAAAATCAAAGTCGTCGATTCGGCAAAAACAAGCCTGACCGGCGGGAAACTTCTCGCTGCCGCGTTCGCATTTCGTCGAGTCCTTAACAGACACATCCTGAAGAAAGATGAAGAAAATATCGGCTTGCTTGTGCCCCCTTCTGTGGGAGGGTGTCTTGCAAATATGGCGGTGGCGTTGAACGGACGCGTCGGAGTCAATTTGAATTACACACTCTCCGAAGAGTCGCTGAATTACTGCGTGAAGAAAGCTGGACTCAAGCACGTTTTGACCAGTCGAAAGTTCTTGGAGAAGAAACCATACAATCTTGAAGGTGCCGAGTTTGTTTTTCTCGAAGACTTAAAAGAGAAAATCACCGGCGTCGACAAATTGCTCGCAGCGATTGCCGCATACGTGATTCCAGCAAAATTCGTCGAAAAGTATCTCGGGTTAAACAAAATTGATCCCAAAGAAACATTGACCATCGTGTTCACCTCTGGATCAACAGGAGAACCCAAAGGAGTCGTGCTGTCCCATGCAAACGTCGGAACAAATATCGAAGCTGTCGACCACCTCCTGAATCTCGGAACGGGTGATGCGATTATCGGCGTGCTGCCGTTTTTCCATTCCTTCGGATATACAGCCTGTATGTGGCTGGCGATGTGTTACGAAATTCGTGGGGTGTACCACTTCAATCCTCTCGATGCAAAAGTCGTTGGTCGTCTTTGCCAGGAAAACAAAGCCACAATTCTGATGGCAACTCCCACGTTCCTGAAAATGTACATGCGGCGCTGCACAAAAGAAGAACTTGGCACGCTCGATCTCATCATCGTTGGTGCCGAAAAATTGCCGACGGATTTGGCTTTGCAGTTTGAAGAGAAGTTCGGAGTGCTTCCGACTGAAGGATACGGAACAACCGAACTCTCCCCAATTGCAGCAGTCAATATCCCTGATCACCGGTCGCAGAATATCTATCAACAGGGAACAAAACTCGGAACAGTCGGTCGCCCGCTGCCCGGCGTGACTGCGAAGGTGGTTGATGCAGATACCGACGAAGACCTCGGAATCGATAAAGAGGGTTTGCTCTTAATGAAAGGCCCCAACGTCATGCAGGGGTACCTTGATGAACCACAAAAAACTGCCGAAGTCGTCAAGGATGGTTGGTACGTGACCGGCGATTTTGCCTCTCTTGACAAAGAAGGGTTCATTACCATTACGGGGCGTCAAAGCCGTTTTTCGAAAATCGGTGGAGAGATGGTCCCCCACATAAAAATTGAACAAGAGCTTACGACCATCTGCGAGGATCCAGACTCGGATGAAGGCGAACTCCTGCTGGCAGTCACTTCCATTCCTGACGAAAGGAAAGGAGAACGGCTGATCGTTCTACACCGGAAGTTGAGCCGACCCGTCGAAGATATTCTCAAGGAACTCGCTGCGACAGGCATGCCTAACCTTTGGCTTCCCAATAAAAACAGCTTCCTCGAAGTTGACGAAATTCCGATTTTGGGAACAGGGAAACTCGATCTGCGAGCGCTCAAAACGGTCGCCGAAGAACATTTCTGCACCACCGCAACAGCGTAGGTGATTTCGACATGCCACACATTCATGCCGTGATTCCAGCAGCGGGACATAGCCGACGCATGGGGCAGCCGAAACTGCTCATGGA
Organism: Planctomicrobium sp.; assembly: GCA_029259835.1. Classification (GTDB taxonomy): domain Bacteria; phylum Planctomycetota; class Planctomycetia; order Planctomycetales; family Planctomycetaceae; genus Thalassoglobus. The sequence goes on from JAJDEL010000679.1 coordinate 1,680, forward strand.
ATTCGGCGGAGAGACGCTCATTGAGCGTCTCCTGCGGCAACTCAATCGTCCGGAAATTGCTTCGATTTCAGTTCTGATTCGAGCGAATGACCAGGCACTCCAAGAAAAAGTTATCATGCATGGAGCAGAGGTCATCGTTCCAGAACATGACCCGGAAGAAATGAGAGTCAGTGTCGAGTTGCTGGTTGAACACTTGCGGGAATCGAAGTCGCTAGCGGAAGACGATGGCTGGTTGCTGATCCCTGCCGATCATCCAATTGTTGAACCGGACGTGCTGGATCGACTGGTCACAAACTGGTTGAAGTCGCCTGGAAAAATCACCGTTCCGATTCATGAGGGAAGACGTGGACATCCCACAATTTTTCCATGGCCGCTTGCCAATCACCTGAAGCGGATCCCGCAAGATCAGGGACTCAATTGGCTTCTTCGAAATGATCCAGCGAGCATCGAAGAAGTTGAATGTAAAGAACCTTCAGTGCTTTGGGATCTCGATACGCCGGAAGAGTTCGAACGAATTCGAAGAATTCTGGAAGAATGACTCAAGTTTTAATCCGCTGATAACCCTGAACTTGTTCTAGAATCGGGTTTGGTAGGACTCTGGTCTGAAATCTGGTGAATTCATCGACCTCGGTTCAGTCTTATTGCCAACTGCGGTCGATAAGAGAGGTGATCACGAGACGGCGCTCGGAGTGCGCAGTTTTATTGAATATGGCAGCGATTCAGGAACAAAACGATGGACACGTTGGGAACAATTCGGCCTTCTTCCAAATCGAATCACGTAGCGAATCAGCGAACGGAATCGCTCGAGAGGCTGCGGTATCTGGCTTCGCAGAAACGTTACGGCATTTTAATCGGACGTCGGGGAACTGGTAAGTCAGACCTCTTCGCCCGGCTCGCAGGCGAACTTCATCTTGAAGGTTTCGAGACATGTCTCATCAATCTCGCAGGAGTTCCAGCTCATGAACTTCCACAGATGATCGCTGCTGAATTGGGGCTTGGTTTGGAATCCAACGAGGACAAAATTCTGACTTGGGCAACATTGCAGGATTACGCACACGCGGTTCGTCAGTCGAATTCACATCACGTTCTTATGTTCGATCAGCTAGACCGAGCGGATGAATCGACCGCTGTGACATTTGAGCGTTTGCTCTCTTTGTTTGATGGGGCTTTTGCCTGCCTGTTTGCATCTCGTCCCAAACTTGGCAAGCCGTTTCGTGCGTTGATAAAAAATCATTGCTGGATGCAGGTGTCGCTCGAACGACTCAGTTCAAACGATGTTTCACAAATGCTGGCTCAGGAGGTTTACTCTCGAAACCAGGAATTGCATCTCACTCACGACGCTCATGCAGCCGCGCAGGATGCAACAGCAGGGCGTGTCGACAAGCTGAAACGTCTGGCAGAATTGACTGCCATCGCCGCCGAAGCCGACGGACTTCACGAGATTAATGAGGACGTCATTCGCTCTTTGAAAAGTGAATTAGAACTCCGTTAGTATTCTTTTCAATCTGGAGCATTTCGCAGTACACTTGAAGCTTGTCGTTGATACACAAATAAGCCCACAGGGCTGTCTCTATGTTAGCGCAGGGCAGAACGAAGTGTCGCCCTGGGAGAAGATGATCGCCAAAAGCCGAGTCCTAACGGGACGGCTCTAAGATGAGAACTCGTCTCTGGGCGTTGGACCACACCGTTGGGGTTGAATTCGCCAGTTTTCTATTCCCAGGGCTGACATCAAGCTGGCCTTTCGGGCCGACAGGCTTTTGTCGTCTTGCGTATCACTGACAGCAACTGAAGCGAACGGCGAATGAAATTCATTCGATCGTCAAAGTGCCGATTCTTGTTTTCTATCCGCGGTAAATGCGAAGTCACCGTTCTGAGCATCAACTCGAATCATCGATCCTTCCGGAAATTCACCACTGAGAATTGCATTCGCTAGTGAATTTTGAAGACGATTCTGAATCACGCGTTTCAGTGGCCGTGCTCCGTATGTTGGATCATAACCTTCGTTTGTCAGAAGAGTTTTTGCATCATCTGAGACGACGAGATCGTAGCCATTCTCTTGCATCTGCTGAGCCAACTGGTTGAGTTGAAGTTCAACGATCTGGCGAATGTCGTTACGTCCCAATGGATGAAAGACAATGACTTCGTCAACCCGGTTCAGAAACTCCGGTCGGAAGTGATGCTTCAAGGCATCAGTGCATGTCTCGCGAATTTTTTCTTCATCACCCTGCTCGGTTAGTTCCAGAATTGCTTGTGAACCGATGTTCGATGTCATCACAACAATGGTGTTTGTGAAGTCGACTGTCCGCCCTTGGCCATCGGTCAGGCGACCATCGTCAAGAACCTGGAGCAGAACATTGAAAACGTCTCGATGTGCCTTTTCGATTTCATCCAGCAAGATCACCGAGTAAGGTTGCCGACGAACCGCTTCGGTTAATCGTCCTCCTTCTTCGTATCCAACGTATCCGGGAGGCGCACCGATTAACCGAGCGACCGAATGTTGCTCCATAAATTCGCTCATGTCGATTCGAACCATGTTCCGTTCATCGTCGAAGAGAAATTCCGCTAGAGCTTTGCAGAGTTCGGTTTTTCCGACACCAGTCGGTCCCAGGAAAATGAACGAACCAATCGGACGATTTTTGTCCTGCATCCCGGATCGAGAACGTCGAACTGCGTTGGCGACTGCCGAAACCGCTTCGGACTGATTGATCATCCGCTGGTGAACAAGATCCTCCATTCGCAGTAATTTCTGTCGCTCGGTCTGCATCATTCGGCTCACAGGCACACCAGTCCAGGCGGAGACAACTTCACCAATTTCTTCAGGGCCGACTTCGGTACGGAGTAAACGCGGCTTCGCCTCGTCGTCTTCAATTTCTTCTTCTGGTTCTTTGGCAACTTCGTCGACTTGAAGACGCAACTGCGAACGTCGCTGATCGAGTTCGAAGAGCCGCTGGTAATCGGACTCATCCACCATTTGACCTGAAGCCTGACGATCCCGAACATTTGCTTCGATTTGGCTGTACTCAAGTTCCACTTTTTCCAGTTCTTCACGAACGTTCGTAACGTCGCCGAGTCCGAGTCTTTCGGATTCCCATTGTTCCTTGAGACTCGCCAACTTTTGCTTGAG
>JAJDEL010000680.1 GCA_029259835.1 Planctomicrobium sp.
CGGAATCCGACGATGCTATCGAGATGTCGGCGGAACTGCCCGGCATCGACGAGAAGGATGTGGAGCTGACCTTGAGCGACGGCGTGCTCACCATCAAGGGCGAGAAGAAGGCGGAGAAGGAGACGAACCGCAGCCACCACCACCGCGCCCGCAGAAGATCAAAATCAAACTCTCAGACGGCAAGGTGCGATCCGTTCAATCGATGACTGCGACTTCGTTCTGGAATGCCGATGGCACGCCGATCTCCGCCGAAGAGTTTCTACAAAAGTTGTTCGGAACGCTTCCCGACTTCTTCACCAGCGAAGACAACCTACGCGAAATCTGGTCGGACCCGTCCACCCGCAAGGAATTGTTAGAAAGCCTTGAGGATGCAGGATACGGGAGCGAAGAACTCAACACCTTGCGTGATTTGATCCAAGCCGAGAAGAGCGACCTGTTCGACGTGCTGGAATACGTCGCCTATGCCATCCAGCCGGTGACCCGTCAACACCGCGTGGAAGCCGCCTACGACCGTATCTTTGACGACCTGGACGAAGAACAAAGAGAGTTCATCGAATTCGTTCTGACTCGCTACGTCGAAACCGGCGTGGAAGCTCTCGATCAATCATCACTCCCCGAACTCCTGCAACTCAAATACCACGCCCTCGCCGACGCCAGCGAAAAGCTGGGCGGCAACATCGTAATCCGCAAACTGTTCATCGACTTTCAGAAGTACCTCTACGAACAACTCGCGATCTAGGGGAGGGGGCATCGAATCGCTGAGAACTGCCAACCCGAAACCACACCCCCCTCGGACACTTTTTTATCAATATTTTTAGGGGGGTACCCCTCCCCGACCTATGGGTCCTCCTGCCAATCGTCGCCCGCACGGCGTCTCGGTCATGGCAGATTTTTTAACGCCGACAACTTTCAAAACTGACTGCTGCTTCCTACCCACCACCACAATTCAAAGGAATATCGCATGAATGACACGACCAAACAGAATGAAACGGATTTGCGTTTGCGCACACAGGCCGAAGTTGCGGCATTTTTCAACGTGCATCGGCGGACTGTCTGCGATTGGGTTTCGATTGGGATGCCGGGGAAACCTAAGAACTATTCGCTTCGAGCAATCTGCCAATGGATCGCAATACAACGCAGAAACGTGAATTGGTGACGACTTTAGGTTCTTCCGAGGCGTTCCCTATGCAATGGGGCATTTCGGTTCCCGCACAATCAACACACAGTCCGTCCGGCTGGGTCCTCGATGCCGTCGCATGGATCGGTGGGAGTCTCATCGCCCCGCACTCTGGAGACACAGTTAGTGAGCATGAAGGAATCGGATGACTGTAAATCGATTTACAGAAGCCAACGATTCAAATCGTCGATGAGAGGTTGTTTTCCGGACGTCCGGAAATATCGCCAAATCGGCAGCCGAGGTTTGCGGTCTGATGTGTTTTGGATGGCAAGAACGTAGTTTGAGTCGCGGGATTTTCCACAATTTGTGGAATCAAATGGTTCCACAAACCGGTCCCATGACGGGATTAGTTTACCAGACCTTGGAATCAATAAGAATTAGTCGAGCCGAACAGGACCAGACACCAGCATTGCCGAGTTGCGTCGAACGTTTGATATGTTGGTGATGGAGCTTTCCCGGTACACTGACTTGCAGTTTTCCGTCATTGCACGAAAAAGGCTGCTCACACGAAGTGAACAGCCTTCTGAATGGTTTTGCACCACATCGCTTACGCAGATGGGTCAAAGTAGCAAGCAGATTTTCCAGTTGCATCGGCGATTTTGTCCAATGTCTTCGATGTAGGACTATACTTCGCCGTTTCCAATCGCGAAATATGAGATTGGTCCAAGCCAGTTTTTTCGGCTAGCTCTGCTTGGGTCAACTTAGCTTCCTTTCTCGCCAATTCGATCCGCTTGCTCACAAACTCTAGCCACGAATTCAGTTCGGAACCGTCTATGCTTGTCATGTCTGATTCAACAACCTGCATCGACGTCTGATCCAAAATTTCATTAACAGCCCGCATTGCACTTTCCTGCTCTTCAGGACCACCGTTTAACAATTCAGGCATCAACACATAAAGGTCTTCGCTGTCTTCCCGAGACAGCGATTGAACACGCTCCCGCATCACTGCAACAGCAAGTGCAAACGCTGAATGAAGATCATTCACATTCGCCTTTTGGTCACCGTTTGTTGCTTTAGTTGCCATGGCTGTCACCTTTCACTTCGCTATAGAAAACTGAGTCTTCACGGATATAGTGAATCCAGTCAATCTGAAATTGTCCCAAAGTCTCCATTCTTAAACTTTCTAAGTCGCCGCCGCATTCTCACCTTGTCACCGAGAGGCGTCGGTCCGTTATTTTGTTTCTTGATTGCTCCCAGTATGAGAATACTTCGATCATCCTTATCGACACTGAAAAACACTCTGACGTTCAACGATCCAAGAACTCCGCCTTTGTCTCTGATTTCATGGAACGCCTCAATTGACCTTACATCCACTAAATCACTGCGCGTGGGATCCTTTTGGCGTGCCAGTTCTTGAACTTGCAGTGCCAAGTGTTGGTACTGTGGTTTGCTTAAAAATCCAACTGCTTCATCGTAAGCCCTATCGAGAACATGGACCGACCATTTGTATCCAGGCGGTGCACCGGCCCCTTCTTTGCCAACAACCTTCACTTTTTTTCGTTCGGCCATGATTCCACCATTTGTCAAACTCGGCATTCACTGCCACTCAACTACATATTATGTAACAAGAATGAGAGCTTGCAAGTGGATAACTGCATATTCCAAGAAAAATGGTGACCACAAGTAGAAGTTGCAACGTATTTACAGGCGTACACTTGTGTGTGTGAGGTTGCGCAATTCACTCATTTTCCCTCAAGCCTAAAGGCTGGCAAGCCCTCAGCGTCTGATTCGATTAGAAAAACGTGGTTTGAGTCGCCGGGATTTTCCACAAATTGTGGAATCAGTCGCCAATAGTAGACAGGAAACAAAACAAGCCTCACCCGAACGGGCTAGAT
>JAJDEL010000069.1 GCA_029259835.1 Planctomicrobium sp.
TGAGGGATGAGATGGAGAGGTGGCAGCATCAAAAACAGCAAAGACAAAGTGGGACAGACATAAACTGATCAACAAAAATGCTTTCAACTTTTTCCTTTTCGTGGCTGTTTGCAGTACACCAGCAACCCCACCTTCTCTCCAAAGCTGGTTTTCTGAATACTTACGCTCCCAACGCGGGAGTTCTTTCTCGATGAATTTCAGCAGAGTCTCTTGAGATAAATTCTTCATTCTTCACCCGTGCAATGCGTTCTCGGTGTGTGACTCTTCTGGTGTGGTAGTGCCATCAGATTCTGCAAGTTCGTCCCACAATTCTGAGAGTACCTCAAGTCTTTGGTGAGATCTCAACTTCGGAAGAAAGTACAACAGCACCAACATCGCTGGTACTACCACCGATGTTCTATTGTCGTGCTCAGGCGGGTAAGTGACCAGCAGATAGAAGTATGCAAGGAAGGATAGGGAAATCAGCTTGATTCGGATTCTACACCTCCTGAGAGAAACAGATAAAACTTTCGAAACTTGACCATCCTTCCAGAGTTGGTTCTCTTTGTAGTACCGTTCCGAGCGAGGGAGTTCTTCCTCAATGTGTCCCAGGAGGGTCTCTTGAGATAAATTCGTCATTCTTCACCCGTGCCATCTGTTCTTGGTGTGTGAGACTCATCTGGTCCGGCAACGTCTTTTGTTTCTGCGAGTTCATTCCATAGCTTGGAGAGAAGTTGAAGCTTCGTTAATTTCTCGCGGCTTCTCAGGAAGTATTCAAGCAATATGGAAGAAATCAACCAGATAATGACTGCAGCTGAAAGTGTTTTCATTGAAAAGATTGATGAGTCCAGTAGCAGCAGGAAAGCCAGGAACATCACTATTGATTCCAATCCCGCGAGTTCCAGGTAATGTCTTTTCGTTTTTCTCTTAATCGCCGAAGACAAACACTCAGTGATCGCGCCTTCTTTCCAAAGTTGGTTTTCAACATAGTTGCAGTTTGATTCTGAGAGTGCCTGATCAAGCTGTTCGCGGAGAGTGGCCTCTGGTAAATTCGTCATCGCTGCCCTTTTCTATTGAACGTCGCCGACTTCTCCGACAGGAGCTTGAAACATCTTCCTATTTTGCAATGTTTCACAAAAAAAGCAAAGAGAAGAACCGCGAATGGACGCGAATAAACACTAATGGAAAAGAATGATTCGCGGTTAAAATTCTTTCTCTTCTTTGCTGCTTGCGGCAGCCCTGCTGCGTTTTCTTGATCCGTGGCAATCCGCCTCATCCGTGGTAATCCGTGTTCTCTTTACTTTTTAAATCAGCCGTTTTGGCGTTAGCCACGGTTCTAACTCTAGGTTCTCGCTCAGAACCGGGGATAACGCCCAGCGGCTGATGAGACGGTCTTAAACATTGTTGATCATTTCGCTCTCGTTGAAGTTGATCTCCTGCGGGCCGTTGATGACTTCGAACTCGTGTTGCTCTTTGTCGCGCAAGTAAACGTCGCTGATTTCCATTTCGGCGAGGTGTAGTGTGTCTTTGATGTGAATCACTTTGGCGTCTTCCGGTTCGGTCATGCCGATGGTTTTTAAGGCGTCGGTGATGGCGGCGTGGTCATTCTGATAGACACACGGGATCATCGCTCCCATCGGATGAGCGCTGGTGATGCAGTTGATGCGGGTGGACTCGCTGTTGATGGAATCGACACAGCTTTGCAACGTGAATTCGGCAAGGCCGATGCCGGTCGCGTTGCCGTTTGTTGTTTCTGTTAAACTGCGGACGAAAATTCGTTTGCAGTCTGCGTTGTCGTTTTCCATGGCGACATGGTCGTTGTATTTGCGACCGACGATGTTCGTGTCCATACCGGTGCCGCTGATGTCTTTGCCGATTTGGTCGACGATCAGTAAATCAACTTCCGGAAACGGCAATTTCGGCATCCAGGCTATCGCTTGCTTCAAGAGTTCCTGCTCGCGTTCGTAGAATTGTTGTGGAGCGATGGCTTCGATCAGTGCCGTTTCATCGTAGGCATTCTCGACAATCGCGATGCCTGCGAGAACTTTGCATTTTTCCAGAACGACTTCCGCGACCGACCTGATGATCGTTCCGAAGCTGTAGTCCTTAATCGCTTTATGGTATGTCAAAGCGCCTGCCTCTTTGCCGAGACCGATGAGCATCATCTTGTGCAAGCCGGATTCAATCTCGCCGACGAAGCCGGTGTGCGGCTTGATACGTCCCATGACAATCACATGATCCGCGAGGTATGCATATTTGTCGAAATGGACCGGAATTCCCTGCGATGTTTCCGCGACGACGACGGTCGCCATTGATGAACGAATCTCGCAGCCAACGAATTCTTCGGTGACTCCGAAGCCTTCGATCAATTTTTTCTGGCCTTCAGCAGTCGCTCCGCCGTGACTTCCCATGGCAGGGACAATGAACGGAATCCCGCTGAGCGATTTGACATGCTCAACGACTGCTCTCGTGATTTCGGCGATGTTCGAAATCCCACGGCTGCCAACGGTAATCGCGACGGTTTCGTCAGGTTGAACACGATTTCCCAGGTTCAACGCTGCGAGTTGATTGGTCGTCTCTGATGCGACATCATCAACTTTCGTCCGCTCGAATGTTTGGCGGATACGGTACATTTGTGGAAAAGAACTCATCAGGGCCTGCTGTCGGCTAAATGTGAAACACGAATATCGCTAGTGCCTTGTCAAGGCTTGGAATTGGAGTGGTGCTCGAACACAACCCGCTCTGTTGTCACTCCTTGCAGCTTGACCAACCCCTTTTTTTAGAGTTGACGCAACACTAAGATACGGGACGAAATTGATTCTGTCGATGATGAGATTGCACGAGCGACAAGATTCATCGTTTCGCCACACACTTAAAGAGTGCGGCAAACTGCGAAAACAAGAATCCGCAAATTCCTCACAGATTTTACTTTGTAGTTCAAGAGAATACGACTTATGAAATTAGCAATGTTGAACACGACTTCGGGTCGGCGAATTGTTGGCGTTGAGGTCACAAGCGGCGAATCGAGCTACGTTTCGCTTTCCCATTTTGATCCATCGATTCCAAATACAATCCGGGAGATGCTGCAGCATCCGCAGGGACTGGAAAAGTGTGCGGCAGCTTATGAGCGTGGAGTTCAAACGGATCAGCGAATTGAAGGAACACTGCTGGCTCCGATTATGAGACCGCCGAAGGTGCTCTGCATCGGATTGAATTATCGAGACCACGCTGCCGAATCGGGAATGGATGTGCCGAGCGAACCGATTTGTTTCGGAAAGTTTGGAAACACGATTATCGGTCCGAATGAGCCAATTCGGCTGCCGAAGGTTTCGTCTCAGGTCGATTACGAAGCGGAACTCGTGATTGTCATCGGAAAGTCTGGCTACGAAATCCCGCAGGAGAAGGCATTTGAGCACGTCGCAGGTTACTGCAACGGGCATGATGTTTCTGCCCGAGACTGGCAAATCGGACGACCAGGCAGTCAGTGGTTGCTCGGAAAAACGGCGGATACTTTCGCTCCGATCGGTCCCTGGCTGGTGACGAGTGATGAAGTCGGTGACCCGCATGCTCTGGATGTTAAACTGCGACTCAATGGAGAGGAGATGCAGAATGGTAATACGAAAGAATTCATTTTCGGTGTCGATGAGGTGATTGCTTTTGTCTCACAGATCATGACTCTGGAACCGGGCGATGTGATCTTCACTGGGACTCCCGCTGGTGTCGGCATGGGACGTGATCCGCAAGTCTGGCTCAAAGATGGCGACTCAGTTGAAGTTGAGATCTCCGGACTCGGCGTGCTGACAAATCCGGTCGTCGCAGCGAATTAAACGTGCAGCGTTTTGCCGGACACTTTAAGTGTCCGCCTAAATATGAGTAGTATAAATACTTGAGACATCTATATATCGCTCGGATTATTGAACATGACGACACTCTTCGTTGCACTCGGTTCGTTTTTTGGATTCATCGTTGCCTACCATACTTATGGTCGATGGCTGTCGAAGAAAATTTTCAATCTCGATTCAGAAGCAGACGTCCCGAGCAAACAGTTGCGGGACGATATCGATTTCGTCCCGACGAAAAAGAGCGTGATTTTCGGTCATCACTTCACAAGCATTGCTGGCACGGGACCAATTGTTGGTCCGGCGATTGCCGTTTTCTGGGGTTGGTTGCCTGCGTTGTTGTGGGTTGTGCTGGGATCGATTTTTATCGGAGCCGTTCACGACTTCGGGGCACTGGTCATCTCGATGCGAAATCGCGGGCAGACGATTGGTGAAGTCGCTGGGCGTTTGATCAATCCTCGCGCTCGATTGCTGTTTCTACTGGTCCTGTTTTTCGCGTTGACGATTGTTCTGGCGATCTTTGGATTGGTCATTGCAATCATCTTCAAGCTCTACCCGGAAACAGTCTTGTCGGTCTGGGTGGCGATGCCGATTGCGATGGCGATTGGCTATTGGACATTCAAAAAAGGCGGAAGTCTGCTCGGTCCATCGATTGCGGCTTTGCTTCTACTCTATGGTGCGATTTACGTTGGTGTGGAATACTTGCCAGTCAGTTTTACTCAAATCACCCAGACGGGGATTGCGTTTCCTGATGAAGGTCCGGCGAGGGATGGTTTTGGTCCACGTGAGGTCGAAATTGAGACCAACTGGGTTCAGTTTCAGGTCGGGTCGACGGCGCTTCCGCTTTCACTTCCGATGATCAACCCAATCGTTGCCTGGACGGTTATCCTCATGTTGTACTGTTTCCTGGCATCGGTTCTCCCGGTCTGGTTGCTGCTTCAACCGAGAG
>JAJDEL010000681.1 GCA_029259835.1 Planctomicrobium sp.
CCCATCACGATGTCGGGCCAATCGGATTTCGACAGCCCCGTCGCTTTGCCCGGCAACATGAACTCCGTGCCATGCGTGCCGAAGTGGACCATCGCGTTTGCCTCGAACTCCCGCCGCAGCCAGAAATAGGTGCATAAATAATTGTGCGGCGGGGGCACGAGTTTGTCATGCACCAGAGACGTGTCGTGTGCTTCGCCGCGCAACGGTTGCGGGAGCAGAACCACATTCCCGAGATCGATACGTGGGATGACGATGAACTGCTTGCCGGCGTCGTTTTTCCAGACAAGAAACTTGCCCGGCGCCGGCCCCCAGCGTTTGATGAGCGCTTGCCGTTGCTTTTCCGGGACATTCGTTTCAAACCATTTTTTGTAAACATCAACCGGAACTAAAATGGCGTTTCCGCTGCGAGCGAGCCGGTCCAACACGCCCGGCGCCCAGATGCCGATTTGCCGGCCGCGCTGCATCATCCAGTCGACGAGATCGTCCTCATTGGCGGGAACGCGCGGCATCGCGTAACCGGCTTTCTGCATTTGTTTCAGCACGTTGACCAGACTGCGCGGCCCGTTCATGAACATTCCGGTTGCGCTGCCCCGCATCAGTTCCGCTTTCCCCATCTCGCGGTCATAGTAGACGATGGCGATTTTCTTCTCGCGGTTCGGAGTGTGGGCCAGTTTCATCCACGCGGTCGCTCGCGCGACCAGATGCTCGATCCGGTCCGGAATTGGCGTGAAGGCTTCGGAACTGCCGCCGCCGACCAGTGTCCCCGAACCGACTTGCGGTTCAATCGCCCCGCGCAGCTCCTGCCCGATGATGTGAAACGCCATTTCACTCGATGCAAGTCCTTGCAAGTTTTCTTTCCAATCGCCAATCGACTGCTTGCGGAAGAAGATCGAATGCAGATGCGGAACGCCGACCTGTTCGCGAAACGACGTCCGCTCGCGGCTGTGGCAAGTATGGATGATTGCCAGCGGTTTGAATTCGAGCACGCTTTGCTCGTAACCGGGGCCAAAGTCGATCATGGCGACGGCCAGCACATCTTGCTTCTCGAATGCGCGGATCAACGCTTCCACGACCTTTGGCTGCTGAAACTCCAGATGAGTAGAATGCACCGCGATGACGACTCGCGGCATGTCGTCAATCTTGCGTCCCCTTTCGCGCACCCAACGCAGAAACTGTCCCGCGCTCTCGAACAGCCCTTCGTGATCGGGATGAAACAGACCGCCACCGCGTTCGCGTTCGACCGGCGGGAGAATGTTTCCTGGCCGTTTCAAATACGTCACGTTGACGTAAATCAGCAACCGGCGGAGGTTCTCCGGCGACGATCCGTAGTACGCCTTCAGCTTCGGATCACTCTTGAGAATTCCCTGCTTGGTCAGTTCTGGCAGATGCCGTTCGGCCAGCCCAGATAGGGAGATGATTCTCAGCCCAGGGTTGCGCTTTCTCGCTGAGTTGATCAACTGGCGGTATTGGTCGCGGTCCTCCGCCCGGAGATGCTGCAAAAAAACAGCTTCATAATAAGAAAGGTCGATGTGCGCCTTCGAAATCTGCGAATCATTCAAGTATTCAAGCTGCAGACCAATCTCTTCTTCATACCGCTTGAGAACCTCGAAGACACCACCGTGCAGACCCACGAAAGCAATTCGGTGGACGGTCGGCGCATCTGCTTCACCAATTCCTTCTTTTGCCTCAGCAGCAGTTCGCTCTTGCGGTGACGGTTGATCCTGCCCCAGCGCAGCCTGACAGACAAAACAGCAGAGCAGCAGTCCAGCAATCGCTCGACTGATAAGATGCGGTAAACTTCCTCGGTTGCCGTTCGGATGCTGCATCGCGGCCATGTGTTTATTCTGATCAGAATTCACCGACAACCTCGCCTCCCCGTTTCGTGCCCAGTGCTCTGATGACACTACGGTCAATGCTATCTGAGAGGAACTGGACCGAGCCATCGCACATGCCAAGATGGGCACCGCCCGCATGGACGCTACGGGCTGCAAAATTCGTGCAACCATTGTTCGGAGCCTTGCAGTCGAATCTTCGATCATTCGGTCCCCGATCGGTGCTGAACATGTTGTGTTGCGGGTGTCCGCCGAACCAAACTGTGGCGCGATCGGAGGCGTTGGGAGTCAGACCCTGGCAGGAGTCGATGTTCTGGGCGTTGGCACCAACTCCGCCACCCCGACGCCCGAATATGTAGTTGTCCTGCAGGCTACTCGGGTCGAGATCGCCTTTCAGGGTCTCTCCGATTGCGATGGTGTTCGAAGTGCCGTCGGTGATTTCTGCAAAACGTGTCCAGGTATCATGCCCGAAAACCCCGTCGCAAGTTTTTCCCCGGCAGCGGCAGTCGGTCCCTTGATTGCCCAGATAATTGGTGGGAGCCCAGGTAGAACTCACTCGGCTGACAGGATCACTGGGGCAGATGAATGCGCTGATGTCGGTCCCTCCAGCCGCGAAAAAGGCGGGGTTGCTCGTTGCCGATCCGTTGGGATTTGGACTGCTATTGCTGGGGCCGATCTGAGTGAAATCGATCAGATCGTATACCGGCGATTGTTCAACATATGGCAATAGGTACGTCAACCAACCAATCTGATGTCGGTAAGCTCGACCAGTCGTTCCTGTATCCATGTGTCCCGCTGGGAACATCCGGTGCGTACCGTGATAGTTGTGCAACGCGAGGCCCAGTTGCTTCAAATTATTCTTACATTGGATCCGACGGGCCGCAGCACGGGCCTGTTGCACGGCAGGCAGAAGTAAGGAGACCAAAATCCCAATGATCGCGATGACCACGAGTAATTCGATCAATGTGAAACCACGGTGCTTTCGCATGGTACGTTCATTTCCTTCGGTACGGATGGGTGTTTGATTACAACGAGACAACGCTCGAAGGTCTTCGCGGTATTCATTGCTCAGCGATCCATTTCTTCAAATCCGCCCTACATTGCTTATCGCATACGACGTGCTCGATCCCACCGACCTTAACGAGGTGTTCTTCGGTGACGTTGTCGATCTTCTCGTTACAATGGGCACAAACGCACGGTCGCCCCACGGGACTGGTGACCGTCGCTTCCAAGTGCGGGGCTTTTTCACCGCAACCCGCCAGCAACAGACCCATCAATCCACAATGAAGCAGCAATGTTGATCTACAGAAGGCCGAGCGAAGTTGACGCGTATTCGGCATGCTTAGAGCCTCAAAATCCGACAGGAATAGGACGAAGGAACAGTGGTCGAGCAGCTATTGAGATACGACCGTTTCTTGTCGAATGCCAGAACTTGGTCAATATCCCTGTCACAGCACGCAATGAAACCCTTCGCGCTCCTCGCCAAACGTCGTAATGCAAGTGCCATGCCCAAACCACAATCTCATTGCTGCACTGCTTTTTCAGGGTCGAGCAAGCCCGAACCAGTGCGATTCGAGAGCCACGGGGACATTCCTTCGACACGCCGTTGAATAATTCGACATCAGACGGTCTTGTTTCTCGTCGCCCAGGTTGCAGGGACCGCGAGAGCTCGTCGGTTTGAACGCCCGCCCTGGGGCCTCTATGATGAGGTCTTTCAAGTTGGGTCCGGTTCCGCGAAGAGGATGCCATTATGCGATGGCCACTGCGATATCAAATTCTTGTGCCGATGGCGGTTGTGATGCTCATCGCTGTAGTGGGGATGAGTGCGCTGAACGCGTATCTCTCCGCCCGGAACGCGAAATTGCAGATTCACGAACAATTGCGGAATGTGGCGAGTACGCTTTCCAAAGCGACCTTT
>JAJDEL010000682.1 GCA_029259835.1 Planctomicrobium sp.
CCGGATCATCCAACTTCACCTTTCCCTGATAAACCAGGACCATTAGCGCGGATGCCATAAAGGGTTTGGAGCTCGATGCGATCGGAAGCAATTCGTTCGTTGTGAACGGTAGCTTCGATTCGATATCGGCATATCCGAACGCCTTTCGAAAGACGATTTCTCCTTTGTACGCGACAAGAAAGGAGCCCCCCGCAATCTGCTCTTCCTGTATGGCATGACGCAGAACGGCAAGATCGGTAGTTACTTCAAAACACGCGACCCGGTGGGTCTGCGGTTAGACGATAAACTTTCACGCGAGCACTTCACGAATTAAATGGCCGTGTACGTCAGTCAGTCTTCGCTCGATTCCGTTGTGATAGAAGGTGAGTCGCTTGTGGTCGAGCCCCATCAGATGAAGAATCGTTGCATGAAAATCGTGAACGGTGGTCACGTTTTCCTCAGCTTGAAAACCGAATTCGTCGGTTGCACCGTAGCTGAATCCCGCTTTTACGCCACCTCCTGCCAACCAGCAGGTGAAGCCAAGAGGGTTGTGGTCACGGCCGTAAGTCCCCGCCTGGAACATTGGCATTCGCCCAAATTCGGTTGCGAAAACAACGAGCGTTGACTCCAGCATCCCTCGTTGTTTGAGGTCCTTTAAGAGACCCGCCACCGGCTGATCCAGTATTTCTCCGTGTACATCGTATTGTTTTTTTAACTGGCTGTGACCGTCCCAATTGATTTTTCCACCTGAGGCATAGGCGCCGTTGAAAAGTTGCACGAAGCGAACGCCACGTTCGACCAACCTTCGCGCCAGGATACAGTTCTTGGCAAAGTCCGCTTTCGTTTTGTTGGGGCTGTCGGAGCCGTAAAGTTTTCGGATGTGCTCTGATTCGCTGGACAGGTCCGCAACCTCGGGCACATGCAGCTGCATCCGCGCCGCCAATTCATAGCTGGCCAACCTCGCCGTTAGATTCGAGTCGCCCGGAAACTTTCTTTGGTTCTGTTGTTCCAGAAGCTGGATTGCCTGCCGTGCTGCTCGGTCGGTTTCCGGAGAAACGCTCTTCGGCCTGTTTAAGTGCCGAATCGGTTTGGTCGTGCTAAAGGGAGTCCCTTGAAACGCGGCCGGCAGAAATCCGTTGGCCCAATTGTTTGGCCCGGACTGTGGCATTCCACGTGGGTCTTCAATCGCGACAAACGAAGGCAAGTTTTGATTTTCACTGCCAAGAGCGAAGTTGATCCAGGAACCCATGCTGGGGAAACCATCAAATGTGAATCCAGTGTTCATCACATTTTCGGCAGGTCCATGTGTGTTGGATTTGTTGGTGAGCGAATGAAAGAAACAAAGCTCGTCCGACATTTCGCCGATATGCGGAACGAGGTCGGAAACCATTTTTCCGCACTCGCCTCTGGGACGAAAATCCCACAGCGGTTTAGTGAGGTTTCCGTTGGGGCCCTGAAATGAAACAAGTTTTTCGTTGCCGGGCATTGGCTGCCCATGCCGACGGACCAATTCCGGTTTGTAGTCAAAAGTATCGACATGACTCAACGCACCGGAACAGAAAACGACGATCACGCTTTTGGCCTTCGCGGCATGACGTGGTTGACGCGGCGCGTGCGGATCCGATGTATCGCCCTCGTTCGAAGATGAACGAGCTTCCTCCGTCAACATGGCGTTTATTGCAAGAGCGCTTAGCCCACCTCCGGTGTTCGCCAGAAAGCGTCGTCGGCTGAGCCTGTTATTCAATTTGGTTTTGTGTGATGCTGTCATGGTATTTAAGGAAGTCAATTGTGCTGCGGTTGCTGATCGTGAAGCACGAAAATATTTGGTCATTGAATATACAAAAATTCACTCGCATTCATCAGCACTCGGCAAAGCTGCGCAAGGCCTTGTTCGCGTGTGAAAGTCTCCATCGGTTGTTTTTCCACTTCGGAAGGTGCGCGTGAAAACGCGAGTCGAAAA
Source organism: Planctomicrobium sp. (assembly GCA_029259835.1). Classification (GTDB taxonomy): domain Bacteria; phylum Planctomycetota; class Planctomycetia; order Planctomycetales; family Planctomycetaceae; genus Thalassoglobus. Next base: position 1,940 of record JAJDEL010000682.1, read on the forward strand.
GCAAAATCAACTTGAAGGTCAATTTTGTCCCCAGCTTCACCTGCGACACGTTCGGCGAAAAACTTCGCTTGTCGCAGCACGAAGGGGCTGTTGAGGAGGCTTAGCGATTGAAGGGGCGTAATTGATCTCGTGCGTCGAGGTTTCATTTGACCGGCGTCAGGGCAATCGAAGGCACCGAATATATCAACCGACTGCATTCGGACTTTGTGAGCGTAAACCATGCGACGCCATCCGGATTTTTCAAACGTTTCTTTGGGGTGGTAATCGGAGAGCCCGCCTCGACGGTCGTACAAATCAAATCCGCGACCTCCCGCTTGCAAGTTCAACTTCCCGCTAACGCCAAGAATCGAATCCCGAATCGCTTCCGCCTCCAAACGCCTGGGCGGAAACCGCCAGAGAAGTCGCGACTCGGCGTCGATCGACAGAGCATCGTCGTCGGGCTGACTTGCCTGCCGAAAAGTTTGCGACAGGACGATTTGGCGATGTAATCGTTTTAACGACCAACCCCCTTTGACAAAATCAGCTGAGAGCCAATCGAGCAATTCAGGGTGCGAAGGTGGCGAGCCCATCTTGCCCAAATCAGAAGGTGTGTCTATCAGCCCAATTCCAAAGTGTTGTTGCCAGACTCGATTGACGATCACTCGCGCGGTCAGTGGGTGATCACTTTGAGTCAGGTGAGCGGCCAATGCAAGCCGTCGCTCCTTTTCAGGGTGATCCGTGCTGAGTTTCAAGTTACCCAGCACTAATGGAATTGCAGGCGGCATTTTTTCGACTCGTTGCATTGCATCGCCGCGACGCAACAACCATGTCGTAGGAGGCGAATCCGTAAAGTTGGCCGCGTAGACTTTGGGCCCGGCAGCCAGTCGAGTGAGATTCGCTTGTTTTTTTCTGATTTCGGAAATCTTGTTCACGAGCTCCTCAACTTGCTTTGAGGAAAGATGGGCGAGTTTGATCTTGCCGGCCTTGCGAGTATCGTCTTCTCGGGGTAGTCGATTGCTGGTTGACGCGACAACCTGCCACTGCTCCTCGCCAACGGGCAAGACTTTGATCACGTAGTCGGCGGGGACACCTTTTCTGCCTCGATCCCAAACGATTCGGTCAATCGTCGCTGGCTGTTGCAAATCGATTTGAAGCCATGTCGGTCCCAGTGTCGCTGCCACCCAGGGGAAGGCTTGCCGTCGGTCGGACGAGCCATCGACGAGGTTATCGAAATGCCGCGTCTGATTGGCGAGTTCGAAGCTGGAAGCCGATGGAACTGCCCCTGAAGACGCGAGAGCAATGTTTTTTGTTCCGGCGATTTTTGTTTCCGCCGTCCACACTTGAAATTCATAAAGCGAGGCCGCAGCGTTGTTTGTGGTTGCGGCAATTTCCATCCGAACCGAACGTGCTTCGATGGGCTCAAACGTGTCGGTCTGAATATCACTTGATGCAACCTGCAGTCGATAATTTTTTCTGAGCGATTCCAACTCGGCACGCTGCGACCGCAACGATTTTCGAACCGAGGGAACTTGCTCAGTCCACTTGTCATTCATGTCGCCTCGTAAACGGCGATTACCATACGAGAGTCCTGCAAACATGGCTTGCATCGCATAGTAGTCGCGTTGCAATATCGGATCGAATTTGTGGTTGTGGCAACGCGCACAACCAATGGTCAAACCGAACAGCCCTTGGCTGACGGTACGAATGACTTCATCCAGTTCATCTTGCCGCGCCTGACGCATCGCTTCTTCGTCTCGACCGATTTGCTCTGGCAAGTTAGCTGGACCAGCCACAAGAAATCCAAGTGCCGCGTCTTCACCAACGGTGTCACCAGCAAGTTGTTCAAACAAAAACCGATCGTATGGTTTGTCATCATTGAACGAGCTGATCACCCAGTCACGATAATGCCACGCATCTCGCCGTTCCAGGTTGGTCTCAAACCCAACGGTTTCGGCCCAACGAATAACGTCTAACCAGTGTTGAGCCCACCGCTCGCCGTAGCGGGGCGAAGCAAGTAGCCGGTCGACTGCTTGTCCGTAAGCGACTTCGATCCCGTTGGGATGGTTAACGAACCGCTCAACTTCATTTGGTGTCGGCGGCAACCCCGTCAGGACCAACGTCACACGTCGGATCAGCGTCGTGGGATCGGCCGGTTCAGATAGCACCAGCGATTTGTCATGAAGAGCTTTTACGATAAACGCGTCGATCGGATGAGTCTGTGACGTCTCTTTTTGAGGCGGCTGGATAGCCGAGAGCGGTTGGAGCGACCAATGATCGCTTTCAATGTCATCGGCCGTCGCATTCATTTGGCCAGGCCATTGAGCTCCTTGTTTAATCCAACGAGTTAGCAGAGAGATTTGTTGTTTAGTAAGTGGATCGCCTTCAGGGGGCATTTGCAGATCTGGTTCGTCGCCATGCACGACCTTCACTAGGAAACTCGCGTTGGGGTTTCCTGGAACAATGGCCGCTTCGCCATAATCACCACCTCGCAACAACGACGCACGTCGATCGAGTCTCAAACCCGATTCCTGCTCTTTAGAACCGTGGCAAGAAATACAGTGCTTCGCGAAGATCGGTTCGATCTGTGATGCGAAATCGATTTCTTCTGCGCTTGTTCTCGAATAAGAGAAAAGCAGAAGAGACGCCAGTAGAATAACTCGAAGCATGGATTTCCCAATGGACAAGTTCAAAACAAAATATGCGATCCTTTTCAAAAAGTATGCACTCTTCAACAGATACGCGAGAAGGGGGATCCAGATGCGCCATCGTCGTCGACTGCCTCGTCTGGCTGTCACGTTCATCTAATTCCTCGCGCCGTTGTTAAGGTCAAAACTTTCGTCTGCGCTATCTTATTCATGTGATGTAGTTCCACGAATGCCGCGACTAATTTGATTTTGTGGCGGCTTTTGTGTTGTAAAACTTTTCGATTGCGGAGGCTGTGATCTTGCCAAGTTTGATTTGGCCCTCAGCGTTAAGGTGGACACCATCTTTCCCGACGGGCAACTTGCCATGGTGGACATTGACGACATCGGAGATCTCTCGACCCGCTCGGTTCTGCGCCATGATGACGGTTGCAATGTAAGGATATCTTGCTGACAACTTTCTTGCTTTCGGCAAGTCACTCATGTAGGACACGAGAACTTTAAGCAAGTCCGCGTCGTTCATGGGACGTATGCTTGCTGACTCTCTAGCTTTGAGTACGTCCTCGTCATTCATGGTGGTTTGAACGCGTTTGAGCAAGTCTTGGTCGTTCATGGTGGACAGAATAAAGACCGGCAGGTCCGAGGCGACCAGGTCTGCGCGCAGGTCCGAAACGAGCAGTTTGAACGTATCGTAATACTCGTCGGCGAGATCTTTTTTGGTTCCATCGGCGGCTCCCTGCTTCCAGACGAAGCCGCCAAACTCAGGCTGCGAAATTTTCTTTGCGGCCGTAACAGCGTTCATGAGATCCTTATACATCGACCCCTTGTTTCCATCGAAGGTGCGTGCCGCCCGTTCCTTGGTCCAGTTTTTTTCGAATGCGCGTACGCCGGTTCCGCCGTCTGAAACTTTGAGGATGCCGATGGTGTCGTTGGGCCAAAGGTCCGCAACCTCGTGCGCCATCGACACGCCCGGCCCAAACCGATTGCGCGGCACAAAGTCTTCCCACCGCCCATTAGCCCAGATTCTGATGCGATCATGTTTTTCTGTGTAAGGCGATTTGAGTTCGGCTGCTCGCGCAGTGCCTGTCATATTGGATTGTCCCATTAAGACAAAAACGCGAAACTTCCCGCCTTTCGAAATCGCCGCTTCGCCGCCGCCCATGGTGTTCCCCTGCCTGAAGCCTACCGTCTTCCATTTATCGGCATCCGCCTGCGGCTTGTCATTTGATGCCGGTGTTACAAGGGCATTCTTTCGCCTGGCTTCGAAGAAATCTCGCAAAGCACGTAATTCCGCGTCGTCCAGCTTGCCGTCCTTGTTTGCGTCGGATTTGGGGAATCGTTTAATGAGCTGACTCTTTCGCTTCTCGCTGGGCTCAGACTCCTGAGCGACTGCCGAAGGGACACCAGCGACGAACACCACTAATACCAAAATCAAAAACATACGCATTATTTATTCCTTATCTTGAAAATCCGATCAACGGACAGTTCCCATTTGACCATCGCCCAGCTACCAAACGAGACACGTGAATGATCATTGCAATTTAGCAGGCTTTATCGCGATAGCTCAGATCGTCCGCAAAGATGAAAACGAAGTTCGGGCGGTCCGTTGTTTTTTCTGCCGTTTGCTCCAGATCGTGTTCGGTGAACGTGGAATAGGCTTCCTGCCTGTCGCTTTTTTCTTGTCCTTAACAGGCGGGACGCCATTCCCACCTTGGTTTTTCGGCGCATCGAAATCCCATCGTTTACGGTCTTTGGCTTTTTCATCAGCCGATCCGATTTCAATCCAGTCGATCTCTATCGGCCGTTTGGGATCCGGCAGAAACAATCGGACATGAACGAGTTGGCCCTCGAGGGCGAGGGGAACGCTTAACTCCTGCCAATCTCCACCTACGACCTCAAAGGATTTCCGCTGGCCATCTTTGGGGAACGCTTTTTGGCTTTTGGTACGCCACTGCAGTCGAGCGGTTCCATCATTGGGCGACCTGATCCGAAGTTTGACTTCGACTGGGCCGTTTGCCAGTACTTTGGCGTTGGCAATAAATGGCTGACGCCCAACGGGGCTGATTCGCAATGAACCGCCTTCGACCGTTGCCTCAGCGTTTTTGGCGGTCCATCCAAACATGGATTCCTTGCTGACGGACTTCATGGGTTTGCTGGCGTTGGGTTTCTGGTCGGGCACCTGATAGCCTTTCGGCATCTTCAAGCCGCCTGCCTGTATGCCGATCTTTGACTGATCGAACTTGGTTGGATCAAAATTCGGATTGGGCAGCGGAACAACGACCTTCGCCTCAGCGATGTAGTCTTCGATCAACTTGTCCAGCTCTTTGACCTTCTCCAGGTGAACCGCGGCGAGGTTTTTGTTTTCACCGATGTCCTCGCGGAGGTTGTACAACCGATACTCGTGATCCCCGCCTTCGCCATAGTGAAAAGTGCGGATCAGTTTCCAATCACCGTGATGCACCGACATCGATGGCGGCAGCCACTGCGGCGTGTTCCCGTGGCCCGGGACGTGCGTGAACATCGGACCGCGATCCATGTCTTCGCCGCGCAGTGCTTTGGCGAAATCGACGCCATCGATGACGTGATCCTTGGGGCGCTCAACATTCAACATGCGGAGAATTGTCGGGTACAAATCGTTCGATTGAATTCGCACGTCGCTGCGCGAGCTTGGTTTGGTGACGCCCGGCCAAAAGACCACGGCCGGTACGCGAACGCCTCCCTCGTGGATGCCGCCCTTGCCGCCGCGCAACGGGTGGTTGCTGGTAATGGCGGTGATGTATTCCTCGCCCGAAGCGTCGGTTTCCTCGAGGCCGCAGTGGATGTTGCCGCCGTTGTCCGAGTAGAAAACGATAACGGTCTCGTCCGCGATTTCCTCAGCGTCGAGGGCGTCGAGCAGGCTGCCGACCGCATCATCCAGGGAATGAACCATGGCGGCATAGGTTGGAGACTGCTGTTTCTCGCCTCGCTTGATCTTCTTGCGATAGTGATCGATTAGCTCCGGCTTGGCGCCGAAAGGCGCGTGCACAGAGAACTGCCAATAGTTCATGAAGAACGGCTTGGAGCGATCGCGGTTCTTCAACCATGCGACGGCCTCTCGGGCCATGCGATCTTCGATATGTTCCCCCGGCTTGCCCTCACTGAAATCCGGATTCTCATAGCCCCAAGGCGCAAGGTAACTGGTCTTCGGGCCAGGGCCGTGCCAATGCGGGATGTCGACATCGAACCCAAGTTCCAGAGGAGAATGCGGTTCGCGCCCCAGATGCCACTTGCCGAAATGCGCGGTCGCGTAGCCTTCCTGCTTCAGCAGTTTCCCCAGCATCGGGATCGCAGGATCCAGCCGGGTCGCCGACCGGACGTTGGCGCTTTTCTGGTGCGGCGGCCCGTTCCCACTGGCAACTGCATTGAAACGCACCTCTGGCAGGTGCGCGGCGGGCGCGGTCATCCCATGTCGAGCAGGATTCTGCCCCGTCATGATGCTGGCCCGTGTCGGCGAACAGATCGGACTGGCGTACGCGTCTGTAAATGTCATTCCGCGCGCAGCGAGCCGCTGGATGTTCGGCGTCTCGTACAGCGACGTCTTGCCATATAGCGTCGTATCAGCCCAGCCAAGATCATCGGCCAGAATGAGAACAATGTTTTTCGGCGGTTCATCTGCGTTTGCAGTTATCACCATCAACAAAGGCAGAAATAGGAACAGGAGTTTGATTCGATTGTTCATATTCATTTTGATTGCTTTTTCAATTCGTCCAGTTGCAGCTTGCCGTCGCCATTTGAATCAATCTTCTTGAACCGCTTGGTCAGGGCGGGGACGTTCCGCCCATCTGGGTTGCCGATGTACTCCTCCAGCGTTATATGACCATCCTTGTTGGTGTCCCGGCGTTTGAAGAGCGCCTCGGGGGATTGGGGTGTCTTGGGCTTTTTGGGTTTAGGCGACGCAGCAGGCGCCACGGCACCGGGCCGATAGGCGGGGTTGGGAACCGGCACGGCCGCCTCGGTTTCGGCGAGGTAGGTGGTGATGGCGGCATTTAGCTCCTCGACCAGTTGTGGCTTCGAACCGGCTAAGTTCTTCGATTCACCGATGTCGCTGTCCAGGTTGTAGAGCTCGAAGCGGTCCGTTAGCTTTGGCCCATCCCCGTAAAAACGGATCAGCTTCCACGGCCCAAGCCGGATTGACGTAGAAGGGATCGTGCCCGGCTTGGGGTAGTAGTTGGGGACGAAGCAGACGAACGACTCACGGGGGCCGTCCTTACCCTGCAATGCGGGCAACTGACTGACGCCGTCAAGGTGATAGCCCGCTGGCTTGTCGATCCCGAGCATTTCCAACAAGGTCGGGTACCAGTCCGTGCTGACCAGCAGGGCGTCGGAGTTGGAGCCGGGCTTGATCGTGCCCGGCCACACCACGGCACAGGGCACTCGCACGCCACCCTCGTAGATCATCGCCTTTCCGCCACGAAGCGGGAC
>JAJDEL010000683.1 GCA_029259835.1 Planctomicrobium sp.
TACGTATGTCAACATCCTGCAGGATTTTGCTCGACTTGCAGAATCCAAAGGATGGAAGCAAACCGGATTTCAGGTGTACTTCAACAATAAGGGATCTCTCAACGAGAAGACAAAAGCTCCGTGGATTTTGGATGAACCATCAAGCTATTGGGATTACCGGGCGCTGCAGTTCTATGGAGAGCTGACTGACCGCGGCCGTGATGTTGCGCCGGGAGTTCAGATCGATTACCGAATCGACATTTCTCGCCCTGAATACTGCCGAGGCCAATTGAATCGACGTGATGATCTGTGGGTTGTGTCTGCGTCTGCGTTCCAGCATTATCGTCGTCTAGTCACCGACCACATGCAGCGTGATGGCCTGAAGGCGTGGGTTTACGGTACATCGAATCACGTCCACGAGACGAACCGCAACATACAGGCTTGGGCGCTGGATGCCTGGCAGGACGGAGCGACTGGCATTGTTCCCTGGCAGACGGTCAACAAATCGGGGAGTGCATTGACAGAAGCGGACCAATTGGGATTGTTCATCTTCGACAAAAACGCTTCTGAGGAAACTGTCATTCGACATTCAATGCGACTGAAGGCTTTTCGAGATGCACAGCAGTTGATCGAGTATCTCAACCTGCTTCAGCAACGACGAAGTTGGTCACAGAAGCAGATGCGACGCTTCGTCAATCAATACGTGGATCTGAACGCACAGGTTAATAAAACCAATGAAGCGGACGCGGGCACAACGGCGTATGGTCGGCTGTCAGCTTCGGGCCTTGAGTCTCTCAGGATGGCAGCATCAAAGCTATTGGCAGCGAAGTAGAACTCACCGTCGACTAGTCCGTTGCCACGTCAGTTATTTTACTGGCATCCGAACGGCCGACAACCTGACTCACCTCGACGACGGATTATTTCTCGATCATCATTATATCATCATGGACCGAGACACGAACTTCTGCGGGTCGTTTCGCATGATTTATAAGTGGTGTTTTCTGCCCTCTGCATTAACTGACACAGTTAGCACTCATAAGTGAGGCACGTTTACTGGGACCGAAGTTCACTGAACGTTGGTTGGCAATAGAACAAAATAATTCTCATCATCCCGTCAGTGTCTCACAGCGATTCAGAAACTCATACAATTTCTGACTCGAATCACGACAGGAACGTTATTTTGAGGCATAAATCCATCGAGTTTTGGGAGTCGAAACTCGTAGCGCGTACAGGATGGGAGCAGGTTGAGCACTGTCCAAAACTCTGTAGGTCTAATTCACCGAAGCGAGTTAAGTCCAGTGCAACTACCGAAGTTGATGCAACCGACGTGAGTTTCAGTGGCTTGCAGAATGGAAGATAAACTTTACAATATGTTCAATTAACTTTACAATCAGTTCATGAAGCAACAACACGATATTCAGAATCGAGTCCGGCACCAGCGGCTGATTGCGGACATGACGCAACAGGAATTGGCCGAACGTGTCGGAGTCACTCGCCAGACGATTTTGTCGATCGAGAAAACGAGGTACACACCATCAGTCGCTTTGGCATTGAAGCTTGCCGAGGTGTTTGGTGTCAGTGTTGAAGAGCTTTTCCAATTGAATAGAGGTGATGCCGATGACTGAGACCGCGATCAAGACGCGATGGCACCCCACACGTACAAATTTGTTTGCTGGAGGCCTTGTCGCTGCTGGCCTATTGCTCACAAATACGAGTTGGTGGTTCCTGCTGCTCACCGCGGCCGGAGCATTCGGCCCTGGGGTTCTTCGTGAACTGGGCTGGCTGCGAGATAAGGATGAGTTTCAGCGGCTGGCGGCATACCGTGCAGGTTATCACGCCTACGTTACTAGCGGACTTGTTGCATTCTTCTTGGTGGCATTTTTTCGATCGAGTGAGACGACGATTGACTACCCACAGGAACTTGCCACGTTGTTTCTCGCGTTGCTTTGGTTCACCTGGTTTCTCAGCTCGTTGATTGCCTACTGGGGGCCACAAAGAGCCGCCGCTCGAATCCTGTCGAGCTTCGGATGCGTGTGGTTCGTATTCGCGGTTGTCAGCAACATTGGAGCGGAATGGACTGGCTGGGCGGCATTGTTGCTGCATCCCCTGCTCGCAGCGCCGTTCTTTGCGCTTGCATGGCTTTCAGGACGTTGGCCGCGTGTTACAGGCGTTCTGCTGCTCGCAGTATCCGGATTTTTTGTGCAATTCTTCGGCATGTTTCGGCAGGACCATCTGGCAATTGTCAATCAGGCCGTCACGTTTGTTCTCTTCATCGGACCACTGGTGGGTAGCGGTATTGCGCTCGTTGCCGCAGGCGCAGGACAAGCTGAGGATGACGACGAAACTGAAACCAAAAAGAAGCCCGCCCAGAAAGGATGACGAAATGACTACATGCATTCTTCGGTCCGTGGGTGTTGCGATGGCAGTTTTGCAGGTCGTTTCATTGGCGACGCTACGACGCGACACTGGACTATGCCGTGACGGATGTGAAAGGAGATGTGCCATGATACAAGTTGTCCGGTCATTGATGTACTTCGCGTGCATCGCCATCGTTTCGCATACTGCGCACGCGCAACCCGATCCTGGAAAAACGCGTCAAAATGACACAGATGCTCTGCGGGTCGGCGAACTCACTGCGCAATCAGAGGAATCACTGCTGGAGCATCTGCGAGAACATCACCAGTCTGCCGCCGCTTTTGTCGTCAATCAGTTTGAGAAGCACGATGTCGTACTTCTCGGTGAAGACCACCAGGTAGCTGACAACTGTCGTTTCGTGTCCTCACTGATCGAACCGCTGTATCACGCAGGAGTCCGCACTCTGGCATGGGAGTTCACGCGCAGCAGTTTCAACGACGACATTGCACGACTTGTCACGGCAGACGATTTCGATGACGAGCTGGCAAATCAGTTGCTCCGCCGTGGACCGTGGCCAACCTGGGGATATGAGGAATACAGGGATATCCTCCAGTCTGCGTGGCGGCTGAATCGTAGCCTCCCGCCTGGTGCTCCCCGGTTCCGTGTGATCGCGCTTGACAGTGAGTGGAGCCAGCACAAACTTTGGTTTGGGAAGCTCGACCGTGTGCAAGTCTTCCACACGATTGCCGACCGTGAAAAGCACATGACGAACGTTTTGAAGTCCGAGACGCTCAAGAAGAACGAGAAGGCACTTGTCCACATTGGTTACGCCCACACCTTGACGCAACATGGATCACGACTCGGCAAGGTGCTGACCGACGAATACGGATCCCGAATCAAGCAGGTCACACTGCACACATCCTGGCGTCGTCAGGACGGCTCGGCCCCACTTGGAGACCTGCTTGGGCGACTTGCCACCGAGGCGGGAGGTGGTAAGCCGATTGGGTTTGATGTCATCAACTCACCGCTAGGTCAGCTTACCGATGCTTCCAGTGGTGTCTTTCGGTTCGCAGCCAGAGGAGGGATACTGGCGGACGTTTCCCAAAGCTATGTGTTTCTCAAGCCGCTAAAGGATCTCAAAGGAGTGAAGTGGATTCCCGGATTCATTATTGAGGAGAACTTCGAACAAGCTTGCGCAATCGCAGATCGAATGAAATGGACTCAACAACAGACGACAACAACGCCAGCAGAGCTTGACACAGCGCTAAACCAAAGATTTCGCGGTGAGCATCTTGGGAACCCTTCGTCTCCTAAGTGATTGCAACAAGTTACAGCAATAGCCAAAACTGTGGATTCGTTTGAACGCGCGCAGCAAAACGTCGTCCACCGCGACGGCCTCTACTGATCGATCACTTTATCAATCCAGGCGTTGACGGTTGAAGCACGCATTCCCACCCCAATCGCCCCGTGGTACAAATCAACTCGGCTCTGATCAACATTCAGGTCTCCAGATTGTGGTAAGCAATCCTGGTCAATCAACGACAGTTTCTTTTCCTCCTCTAACTCTGGAGGAACCCCGTTTTTTAAGCCGCCGCATCCAGCGATAGAACTTCGAATGAGCAATGTCCTCATCAGCACAGAACTCGTCGATGCTGACACCGATCTGTACTACTACCGCGCTCGCTGGTGCGGGATGGGTGGCTATACACGGGTGACTTAGCCGCAGTCGACGAATATGGCTGGCTCGTAATTCGTGGACGCAGCAGTTCTTTTGTCAAGATTGCAGGGTTCCGTGTCCATCCAGCGGAACTCGAAGAATTTGCTGTCCGAAAACTGGGAGCAAGTCAAGCAGTTGCAGTGGCGTTTGATGGAAAGATGGGAACGCGACTTGCCCTCTTTGCGAAATTTGAATCCGGAAAAGTTCCGGTCATAGGAACGATTACCGCGACTTGTCAGACGAGTCTCCCACACTATCTCCCCTGATGTTTCGTATTCTGTCCGTGCTCAACACAAAACATCGCAATGGAAAATATGTTGCGTTCGCAGGTTTTGAACTCGCTGAGCATGATGATGTTTAGTGCAAGCGTGGCCAGAATGGGGTCTCGGAAGCGATTCATTCACTCCGGAAACGAATCAGAACGAAAGTTTTGGAAGAAGCCACATCAAGATCAGAGACCAGGATATCCTCCGCAGCAAAGGAATGGGATACCGGATCAATGAGGCAGTGACAGTTTTAGTCGGAGGAAGAAAGCCGAGCGTCCGGTTGGATGACGAGGCCGAGAAGGGTGGTAGTCGATTAGTCCGGGGAAAATGAGTGTTCCACCGTCGGTTCAGACAACCCGTTCGCCGGAAACGATGCATTCAGCAACCACAACGATCGCCAGAAGTGGATTCTGCAGCAATTGAAAAGAGGCGTTCAATTACAAGTGCGGCCAGAGTTAAAAGGGAAGCGACGGGCCTGGACCGAAGTCGCACACAAGCATTGCAGTTTTACGACGGGTTCGTTTTATCCAGCGTACCTGAAACGGCGGATTGTTCCAATTGCATGAAGGCATTCAACCCTGAAACCCGTTGGAAAAACAGAGTCAAGTTGACAGGGCAAACTCGCTTCGCTGACAATGGGTGCTTTGCCCCACACGGCAGCCTCACCTATTATCATCCCGTTCGAGTCCCACCCTGCAGGAAGAAATGATGGTCCGACAAAACACGCGCTGTCCAGGTCCGCTTTCGCGTCGCAGCTTTCTGGAAGCCGGTTCATTGGCTTTGGGAGGCTTGGGGTTAAGTGACTTGATGCGATTGCGTTCTGAGGCGAAAGAGTCGGGGCACAGCGCCGGTGAGCCGGATACGTCAGTCATTCTCATCTGGCTGCAGGGAGGGCCAAGTCACATGGAGACTTACGACCTCAAACCCGATGCCCCCATCGATTACCGGGGCGAGTTGAACCCGATTCACACCACTGTGCCGGGGATGGATGTCTGCGAACTGTTACCGCTGCACGCAAAGGTGGCCGACAAATTTACGCTGATTCGCTCGATTTCCCACGGGTTTGCCAATCACGCCGCCGGTGCAGGCCGGTTTCTTTCGGGCCGAGATCCGACACGGCTGCTTGATCCGATTTCTCAATATCCCTGCCTGGGGCCGATCGTCTCTAAAATGAGGGAAGGCCGGAATGTCGGCGTCCCCAATTACGTTTCAAGTACCGCCAGAGTTTATGGGGGAGGATCGTCTTACCTGGGGGAATCGACCTTGCCTTTTATTGTCGGCAGTGATCCGAACGCGGACAATTTCAAAGTTCAAAATTTATCGCTGGCCCCACAGTTGGCCAAAAATTTAGATGACCGATTACAATTGCTCAAAGGCTTAGACTGTCTGCAGAAGAACCTAGACAGTTCCGGCTCGATGCAGACGATGGACAAATTTAATCAGCAGGCTTTGAGCTTGCTCATGAGCGACAAAGCCCGAGATGCGTTTGACATTTCGAAAGAAGATCCGAAAACTCGCGAAAAATACGGTCGGCATAAATGGGGGCAGCGGGCACTACTGGCCCGACGATTGGTGGAAGCCGGTTGCAGTTTTGTGACCATGCAGATGCAGAACCCTGGCATTCCCGGGGGCATCGGAAACTGGGACATCCACGCGGTCAACGGACATTTGTACGAGGATGCCCGCGCCCGCCTACCGGTGTTCGACCGGGCGATTTCCGCCCTTATCGACGACATCTATCAGCGCGGCCTGGATGAAAAAGTGATGGTGATCGTCTCCGGAGAATTCGGCCGAACCCCGCGGGTCAATCCGCAGAAGGGAACTCAATCCGGCATCATGCAACCCGGCCGGGATCACTGGCCGGGTGCGATGTCGGTTCTAGTTTCCGGAGGCGGTGCCCGCATGGGACAGGTCATCGGCTCGACCGACGCCAAGGGAGCATATTCGAAAGACCGAAAACTTTCGCCAAACGATTTCTTAGCGACCGTCTACCGGTTCCTCGGAATCGATTCGTCCCACGCCTTCATCGACCCCACCGGCCGTCCCATGCCCATCTTACCCTCCGGCG
>JAJDEL010000684.1 GCA_029259835.1 Planctomicrobium sp.
ACGAGCATCAGCGTGCAAGTGCCAATCCGAGGGCACCGCAATTCGGAGATTATCACAGTTCCGGGATTGTTGTCACATTTGAGTAACAAATTGAACCGTGAGACTATCGGGTTTGAAATTCGAATCCAGGTAGAAGAATTCCGTTTTGTCGTTCACATCCGATCGACTGATTTTTTGCCCACCACAACCATTTGGGCGAGTGGGCAAAAAACAGTCAATCTATTTGGAGGAAACGACATGACTCATCAAATTCAAACCAAACCTCGGGTTTTCGAAGACAAGCCTCACTTGCCTTCGAAGGCCCGATTCAACACAGACCAAGGTTTTGTTGTTGGGGTCGAGGGTGGCAAAGTTGCCGCCCTCAAATTCCGTCGCGTCAGCAATGGAGGCTTCAACATGAAGCGAGAACAAGCAATGGAACGAGTCGACCAGGCTCTTTCCGAACTGGAAGCAGCTTTAGCCAATGGCGAAAGCGAGCAACTCAAGATTTATCTCAAATTCTTGAGCCAGTTTCACAACTATTCGTTTGGGAATGTCATCCTGATTTGGAGCCAGTTCCCGGAGGCCAGCTTTATCGCTGGTTACCGGAAATGGCAACAGCTTGGACGCCAGGTGAAAAAAGGCGAAAAAGGAATCCGCATCTTGGCACCCTTAATCGGGAAAGCCAAAGAGAAGGAAGGTGAACCCCAACCCGATAAGAACGAGAAGAAGGTTTACGGCTTTCGAGCCGTTCCAGTCTTCGACATCTCTCAGACCGATGGCGACGACGTCCCAGGGATCGGTTGCTACGAAGGTGAGCCAGTCACACAGTTGGCCGCTCTCGAAGAGTTTACCGATTCCAAAGGAATCAAGCTCACTTGGGATTTTCCCGGTGGTGGTGCTTTGGGTGTTTCCGCGGGCGGCTCGATCATGGTCGATCCGTCCCTTGGAACCGCAGAGCGTTTTGCGGTGCTAGCTCATGAAGTTGCTCACGAGCTACTTCATCGAACTGACCGCCGCAAAGAGACGAGCAAATCACTACGAGAAACCGAAGCTGAAGCGGTTGCTTTTGCTGTTTGTTCTGCCGTGGGCATTGAATGCAATGACCACGCAGCCAATTACATTCAGCTGCATCAAGGTGATGTCGAAAAGCTCAAAGCGTCTCTTAATTTAATCCGTGTCGCGGCATCTGAAATTCTTTCAGCTTTGTCTGCTACCGAGAAGGTCGAGAAGAAGGCTTTGGCGACCGGGTGACCACGTCACTTGATTGCGTTTCGAAAGTCTGGTTTTGCTGTGTTGAATCCAGGCTTTCGTCTCTTTGCAAGTAGCAGGCATGAAATGCCGCGAGCGGAACTTGTGACGGTTGAATGTGACTACGCGTAAAGTGTCAGGCTGCTTTGTTCTTCTTTGAACCGTTCACGTAGGCCTTGAGAATCATTTCCAGATACTTGTTTGCTGTTTCCCCCGAAGCGGCTTTGTTCCGTCGATACCCGTCCACAATGCTCTGGTGATTGGTTTCGCAAAACGAGAGTGCTTGTGAGAGCAATTGATTCTGTTTGTCTGCTGGCATTTTCTGGAATTGGTCGAGGATACGTGAACCAGCTTTTGAGGAATCCGGCTTGGCAGGGTCTGCAATGACTCGTTTCTGAATCCCCTTCTTGTAAAAGAGTGCTTGTAACACGCCTGTTTTTTCATGCGGTTTGATTTGCATGTCGCAAATGAAGCCACATTCGACCAACCAATTGGCCGCCCGCTCCAGAACGCGAGTCATTTCGCTGGGACAATACGAGCCACTTAAACCAAGTGTTCCCGTGCAGAGTTTTCGCAAATCAAACTTGGCGACATGCGAGTTGTAAAACCGCTTGTCCAGAACACGGTACAACCTGAGCGGCACTTCCCTTCTCCGCCCACCGCTGATTTTTCGAAACATTTCCATATCGAGTGATTTAATGAAACCATCCTCGAAACTTTTCCAAATCACTTCGTTCCACACAAACGAGCAAAGCTGATGGCTCGATTGTTTGTGTTTCAATCTGGCTCTATCGAATCTGTCGCGTGAACAAATTTCGACGTTTTCGATTAAATGAAACGTCATCGACTTCCACTCCACCTCCCCTTTGTCCCACCAGGAATCTTTGAACTTGAGTGTTGTGCCTGCAATTCGGTCAAAGGATTCTTCGAGTCGTTGATAAGCCCTGCCGTCAGTCGGCCAACCAATGGTGCGGCAAAGATGGTATCGACTGAATTCAACTTGACGTGATGCGAATCGGTTTTCGTACGTCAATGCCTTCATGCCAATCAGAACTTGATCATCGATTGGCTTGGGGAGACCAAAGGCATCGGAACCGGTGATGAGTAATTTGCGATTCACTTCACGTTTGAGTTGTCGGTCATAGACAGGATGTTCAACTTCAAAGGATTTTGTTTTCCCGCCTGTGATAGGACCAAACGGAAACTCGACCATGTTCATTTCATCCCGGCCAAAAAGCGGGATCACGTCAGGGCTGTCGTCGTTGTCTTTCTTAGCCATTTATTTCGAAATCAAAAAAACAAGTTCATATAAGTTAATAAGTTCTAATAGTTCCGCTCTGGCAACTTGCTGAAATCACTGGCAAAACCGACCTCAAACCCGTTTGGCAACACGGTACATTCCGTCTCAGAACACGATACAACCCGTCTGAGAACACGAATTGTCCCGTCTCAGAACACGGTACCCCCCGTCTGGGAACACGGTACATCGCTTCTCGGTACGTCTCACAACACGGTTCACGAGTCCCCTACTTCAAGTCCCTTAAAGCAATCTGAGAGTAACTCGTAATTTGGCAGAGACGCAAGTTGTGAAATTTTCTCTGACCGATGGCAGCCATCCTTCGCTTTCATACTGATTGGCCATGTTTTTCGTGAAATCAAGCAGGCTTAAATATGAACGAGGAGCGAATGTTTCTGGGCTTGAGCTTTGGGATGGATTTACAGTGGTTAGCTCGACTGTGACGAAATCAGCCTAGTTACCAGTTGAGGCATCCGTTCGGTTGATTGGCTTGTTGGTTTCGCAACGCTAGTTGCCTTGCGTGCGAGCTTCCACGCATGCGAGCAACCACGCAACCATGCTCACACACTTTCTATCTTGCGAGCTTGCTCACACCGGGTTACGGTCGATTTATGAGTTGCGTGATTGCGTTAGTAAATACAAAAGGTGGCGTCGGGAAAAGTTTTCTGGCGACTTCAATGGCAGTCTGGTTATTTGACCAGGGCTACAAAACCGCTTTAGTCGATGCCGATGACCAACAAACGTCAAGCAAATGGCTTTCTGGCATTGCAGACCATTCGATTGAAATAAAAGTCCTCGAAGAAAAATCGGAAGAGAAGAGGGCGGACGAACTTCGAAAACTGATCAACAATTATCGCGACGAATTCGACTTCATTGTGATCGACACCAAGGGTGCCGCTGGTCTTTCTACTT
>JAJDEL010000685.1 GCA_029259835.1 Planctomicrobium sp.
GCAAGCTTGCAAGGAAGCGTACGAGCCATTTCTGGACCTGATCGACGAGTTTCCAGAGATTGCAATTACGATGCACGTTTCTGGGAGTTTGCTGGAATGGCTGGAGCAGCATCGCGTTGACTACTTGATGAGACTGAAAGATTTCGTCGCTCGGGGGCAAATGGAAATTCTCGGCGGTCCCTATTTCGAGCCGATCCTGGCGGCGATTCCGGGGCATGACCGCATCGGTCAAATCGAGTCTTATACAACACATCTCGAAGATGTTTTTGAAACGTCGATTCGAGGCATGTGGGTTCCAGAACGCGTTTGGGAACCCGCATTCACCAGCGATATCGTTGATGCTGGGATCGAGTACACAATCCTTGATGATTCACACTTTCGTTGGGCTGGATTGTCGGAAGACAAACTACACGGCTACTACCTGACAGAAAACGAAGGGCGGTTACTGTCCGTATTTCCCGACGATGAAACATTGAGATATACGATCCCTTGGTCTGATCCTGAGGAGACGATTGAGTATTTAAGAAGCTTCTCTGAACGTTGTCCGGGAACGATTGTTTCCTTTGGAGATGACGGTGAGAAATTTGGTTCCTGGCCCGGAACGTTTGAGCATGTCTACGGAGAGAAGGCATGGTTACGAAGATTTTTTACGGCGCTGCGAGAAAACTCTGACTGGTTAAAAGTGGTGACCATGGCGCAGGCGGTTGATTCGATCCCTCCACGGGGGAAAGTCTATTTGCCTAATGCCAGCTATCGTGAAATGACTGAATGGGCACTCCCGACTGAACAACAGACGACGTATGAACAAACCGTCAAAGTGCTTCAGGAGCATTCTCTTTGGGATCAGACAAAGCCGTTTCTTCGCGCCGGCTTGTGGCGAAATTTTTTGGTGAAGTACCCGGAAAGTAATGAGATGTATTGCCGGTCACAAGAAATCAGCAAGCGGCTGCATGAATTCGAAAATTCTCCGGCAGCACGAAATTCTCCGGAGAAACTTCGTGAAGCAAAAATGGAACTCTATCGGGGGCAGTGTAATTGTCCGTACTGGCACGGATCATTCGGAGGGCTGTACCTGCCGCATTTGAGGAATGCGGTGTACGGACACTTAATTGCTGCCGATTCACTTCTCGAACAATTGGAGGGGCAAACAGGGCGTTGGGTTGATGTTTCGGTCGGAGATTTTAATCTCGATGCACGGAAAGAAATCAGAATATCTGGTGACAGACTTATCGGTTATCTTGCTCCAGCTCGCGGTGGGCATCTGTATGAATTGGATGCACGCACGACGAATACGAATCTCCTGGCGACGTTGAATCGGCGCCCAGAGCCTTACCATCAGCAGGTACTTGATGCTGCCGGTGCGAGTGAGGATGTCGATGACATTGAATTCCTCCAGCACGAGGGCGCTCGATTCAAACAAAAGAATCTCGATCAACATATCGCATATGATCGCTGGCCGCGTAAGAGTTTGGTTGATCACTTCCTGCGTCCAGGAACAACTCTTGAAGAGTTTCGTAATGGGAATGGAAGCGTTGGGGATTTTTTGTTGGGTGTCTACGAATCTCGAGTCCGCAAATCAGAGTCTCGCGTCGAGGCAGTCATGTCTCGACGAGGTCGCGTTGGCGATGACAACATTCATATCACGAAAACAGTTGCATTGGACACGAATCACTCAAGTCAAATTGAGATCTGTTATGAAATGAGCGATTTGCCTGTTGGAGAGGAAGTTCAGTTTGCCGTCGAATTGAATTTTGCAAGTATGGCAGCCGGACAGCCGGATCGATACTTCTATGATTCAGAAGGTCAGCAGTTAGGACCACTTGAAACGATTCTTGAACTTCCTGCCGGAGACCGGATCGGCCTCGTCGATGAGTGGTTGGGGCTGGATGTGGGGTTGGAGTTCACTGAGCCAGCTGGAATTTGGACGTTCCCGATTCAAACTGTCAGCCAAAGTGAAGGTGGCTTTGAACTGGTCCATCAGAGCAGTGTTGTCGTTCCGTTCTGGAAATTCGTTGCAGACGAATCACGACGATGGAGTTGCTCTTTCAATCTGAATGTCGACACATCCGCCGCTGATGCGCGGCAGCTTTTGTCGCCTCTCCGTGGGGGAAAAGGGTTAGCGTAAGTGGTGAAGCGGGAGCTTCAAGCAGGCGCATAAGGATTAAATAAAAAACGGTTTGTCGCACACTTGAAATGTGCGACAAACCGTTTGTGTAAAACGCTGTAAACTCTTAATTCTTTGACACGGCCAAATTCCCTTGCAGAGCTGCAACGTAATCGAGGGCGATGTTGAGTGCCTCGTCGTTGTAGTAATTCTCTGGGAAAATGGGTGCTTCTGCATCCTTCTTTTCTTCTTCTTCCTCCTCGACTTTATCTTCCTTGCTCGCTTTTTCATCTTGAGCACGTTCTTGACGAACTGTATCTGCATTGAGAGAAAGTCGAGTTTTATTCTTACGGTCAAGATAACGTGCGATTGATCTTTCGACTCGTTGGAAATCGTTATCTTTCCCAATGCGAGATTCACTATTCTGTTGAACCGCCGCAATGACCTGAGGATTGACAAATTTAGATTCCGCAAAACTTGCAGATCGAATTTTGTCAAATGGGAGAGCATTGTCGAGGAACGACTCGCCCAGATCCCAGTGATCAATCAGTGAAGGAAGTACGATGTCGGATCGAACACCACGATTTTGTGTGCTGTCCCCTTTGACACGGTAGAACTGCTGAATCGTCAACTTTAGTTTGCCACGATCAGCCGGAGTGACTATGCGGAATGGCTGCCGAGGTGAAACGTCCAACAGGTTTTGGACTGTCCCTTTCCCGTGAGTCGTCGTGTCACCAATGATGATCCCGCGGCGATAGTCTTTAATGACGCCAGCGAAAATCTCTGAAGCAGACGCCGACAGGCGGTTGCAGATCACAACCAGCGGTCCGTTGTACATAACGCCTGATTCTTTATCGTCCAGCACGCGCACATAGCCACTTGGTTCTTTCACCTGGACGACAGGTCCACGATCAATAAATTGACCAGAGATTTCAACAGCTTCAGTGAGTGCTCCACCGCCATTGTTTCTTAGATCGATGACAACAACATCCACTTGTTTTCTGGCAAATTGACCCAGCACGCGGGCGACATCTGCTCCTGCACTTTTGAAGTTTTCAATTCCTCCAGAGGCACCAGCAAAATCACGATAGAATGAAGGCAGGCTGATCACGCCCACGCGACCAGGGCGTCCGACCCGGTCGCCAGTTTCAATGATTTCACCCTTGACTTCGGATTCCTTCAGTTCAATCTTCTTCCGAGTGAGATCATAGATTCGGAGCTTCCCATCTTCATCAGATTTCACTTGCAGACGAACAACCGTACCGCGTGGACCGCGAATCATGCGAACGACTTCACTGAGCTTCATCTCGTAAATGTCGACGATGTCTCCTTCAGCTTGACCAACGCCGACAATTTTATCTTTCACTTTCAGGCGGTCATCGTCAGAGGCAGCACCACCCGGGACGATGGAAGCGACAACCGTGTAACCATCATCCGCTCGAAGTGCTGCTCCGATACCATCCAGGCTCAATCGCATTTGAATCTCAAAATCTTCCCAGCTCTCAGGGGACATATATGACGAATGCGGATCGAACACACTGGCAAGTGCGGTCAAGTACATCTCTAATTGTTCACCGGTATCGTACTGGGAAACCTGCAAGAGTGTATTGCGGTATCGTTTGTGTAATCGTTCTTTAGGATCAGTTTTATCCTTTTTATTAGTGTCGGATTCATCACTGTCTGAACCTTCTGAGTCTTTCTCATCCTCTTCTTGGCTCAACATGGATTGCAGCAGGTCGTATTTCACGCGTCGGCGCCATCGATCATCAAGTTCGTCGGTCGTTGCCGACCACTCAATTTTATCTGCATCAGTTTCTAATTCTTCGTCGAGTGAAAAGTCATGTTCCGCGTCGACCCAGCGGTTGGCGACTCCCATCTGGCGAGTCAGTCGTTCTTTGTAAATTTCAAACGCCTCGTATGCGAACG
>JAJDEL010000686.1 GCA_029259835.1 Planctomicrobium sp.
TCCCAGGAGATGCCGTGACCGCGATTGTCTTGGGTGTCATGCTTGTTCATGGAATCAAACCGGGTCCGTTGTTATTCGAAGATGGCGGAAGTCAGGTGCAATCGATTTTTGCGATTGCTTTGGTCACCCAATTCATGCTCGTCCCTTGCGGATGGGCAGGCGTGAAAGCATTCGGGCTGATTCAAAAACTTCCCAAACGAACAGTGCTGGCAGGTGTATTGGTCTTCTCGACAGTTGGGGCGTTCGCGATTAACAACAGCATGTTTGATGTCTACGTGATGCTCGCTTTTGGATTGATCGGTTTTTTCATGGAAGCCTGCGGTGTTCCAGTCGTCCCGATGATTCTGGGTCTAATTCTGGGACCATTAGTGGAAAGAGAACTGCGTGCAGGGTTGATCGCCAGTTCAGGAAGTTTCGAGCCGTTCTTCATGCGCCCAATTTCAATGACGCTGGTGATTCTTCTATTTCTAGCATTCTTCGCGAAACCGATATGGAAGTATGTCACTAAACAGAAACGGACCAACTAGACTACGACAAGCCCCAGCCGACGACTTCGCTTTCTACGGCAAGAGTGATTTGAAGTGAACGACGAACCGCAGACAGAACGACTCAAGTTTCCGCACTCTCGCAGGCTGCGGAGTTCGCTAGATTTCCAGCGTGTCTATGCCCTCAAACAACGAGCAGGTGATGGAACGCTGCTGATCTTTGCAGCGAAGAATGAGACTGGCGTGACTCGGATCGGGCTAAGTGTATCAAAGAAGAATGGCAATTCTGTCGTACGCCATCGAATCCGAAGATTGCTCAAGGAGGCATACCGTCTCGAACAACAACAGATCCCTGAAGGTTTGGACCTCATACTCATTCCAAGACCAGGTTCAGAAGCGACAGTCTCCGACTACCGTACGTCAGCAGTAGTTCTCAGCAAAAAATTGTCTGAGAGAATTCACAAAGATTAGTGGCTGTGCGATTCATCCGGGAATCGACCAGCCTGTACGTCTGCAACGAATTCTTTTGTTGCGTCGAGTGCGATGTTGCGGATGTCTGCATACTTCTTCAAAAACTTCGGCTGGAACCCTGAGAGGCCAAACATATCTGGTCCCACTAAAACCTGCCCGTCGCAATGAGGACCAGCACCGATCCCAATTGTCGGGATCGAAATTTCTGCCGAGATCACTTTTGCGATTTCCGCAGGGATCAGTTCTAGAACAATCGCAAATGCCCCTGCAGATTCAGCGGCCTTCGCGTCCTTAAGAAGTTCATCTTCGTCCCGCTGAATCGCAGACATTTTCCCAAGTTTGTGAACGGACTGTGGTCTCATTCCGACGTGTGCCATTACTGGAAGATCACACTCAGAGAGCTTCTCGATCGTTTTCGCCTGGTTCACTCCCCCTTCCAGCTTCACTGCCTGTGCGCCAGTCTCTTTAAAAATACGCCCGGCATTGCGAACCGCTTGGCGGGAACTGACCTGATAAGACATAAACGGAAGATCAACGATCACCAAGGTATTTTTCACTGATCGAGTGACGATTTCTCCATGATAGATCATCTGATCCAGCGTGACAGGGAGTGTCGTACGGTGCCCTTGGACGACCATACTCAGAGAGTCACCGACCAGAATTGCATCAACACCTGCATCATCCAGAATGGAAGCCCAGAGACAATCGTACGCAGTAAGGACAGAAAGTCGTCGGCCTTCGGCTTTCGCTTTTACAAATTCAGGAACAGTCATCAGTCACTACTTTCAAGAAAACTCTTTTTCACAAACGTACAGAAATAGCTGTTCTATAACTCAACAACGATTTTCCCGGTGAGAGAGTGAGCGTCTCCCAAGGTGTTCTCTTCCTGGAGTTGATGTGCCTGAGCCGCTTCACTGAGCGGAAGCGTTTTGCCGATCACCGGCTTCCACAATCCCATCTCAAACCAACGATTCATCTCTTCGGCGCATTGTCGTTGTTCTTCTGGCGACGCATTGAACATCGCGAAGCCAATCATCCGCAAATCATTGACGTAAAATTGACCCAGGGGAAATTGTGGTTCCGCCGCTCGCCCAGCCATTAAAATAATCCGGCCTCGCTTTTTCATCATCCCAATTGTTCGCGGCAAAGTTGGCTCGCGTTGTGTTTCCCACCACAGATCGATTCCGCCGTGTTCCTCACAGAACGCTTGAATCTCCGCATCAAGAGTTTCTGAATTGTAATCAAGAACAAGGTCAGCACCTAAATCACTCGCGAATTTACGTTTTTCATCAGTTCCCGCCGTAGTGATGACCTTTGCTTGAGCAGCTTTTGCAAATTGGACAACCATTGAACCAACTCCGCCAGTTCCTCCGTTTACAAAAACAACTTCGCCCGGCTTCAACTGACCATGGAGAAACAAGCCGAGGTGGGCAGTAATGCCTGTGAGTGCACCTGCGGCGGCTTGGACATCAGACATCCCGGATGGTGTCTGATAAACCCAATCTTCATCCACTGCTACAAATTCCGCCAAGGTTCCTTGGCGACCGAATAGACTTTGATTGCTCCCCCAGACACGGTCACCGACTCGAAACCGCTTGACCTCCGATCCGACAGACTCAACTGTTCCCGAAAAATCGCAGCCTGGGACATACGGAAATTCAATCGGAAGCGGAATCGCTCCACTCCGGATGTAAGTGTCAATCGGGTTGACCCCAGACACGGAGATCCTAACCAGAACTTCACCATTCGATGATTCTGGAGTTGGAAGAGCCCCGACCTGAAGCAAACTCGGGTCACCCTGTTTGTCGATAAATGCGGCTTGCATAGCAATACAATTTTCATGGAATCGAGTGAGAACGAATCAAACAGTAGAAAACAACCTCTGTGGGGCTGACTTGCTAGTCCTGATCGCTTTTTCATTGTTGTCCTTGACCAGATTCTAAGAGATTCTTCCGGAATCGAAACCGTGAAAAAGACATTAGAATGAATTAAGGCGAAGCTCTGGTCGAACGAATCGTTGCGGTTGCATGAATTTTACGGGATGATCACAGATCTAAAAATCGATTCACTCTGATATTCCGGAAGAAATTTGTACCACTCCCAACGTCTGGGGCGTTCAGATG
>JAJDEL010000687.1 GCA_029259835.1 Planctomicrobium sp.
TTCTGTTTGTACTTGTCTGCCGTTGTGAAGACTTCTGCTTTGAAACCGTGTTGTCGCCCGACTTCCACGTAAGCGCTGATGTCGTCGGTGTAGAAACACTCCGCGGGGTCGCACTGGATTTTCTGAAACACAGCTTCAAAAATCGCAGGGTCGGGTTTACTCGCACCGACCTCGTAAGAGAGAACGAAATCGTCGAACTGTTTGAGTAAGTCGAACTGACTCTGAATCCAATCGAAATGAGTCACGCACGTGTTCGAAAGCAAGACCAGCCGGAAGCCTTGTCTTTTCAATTGATCGACAACATTTTGCATTTCGGCATCAGGTTCGAAGATGTCTCCCGTCGCCCGTTTCAGATCACCGAGGCTGCAACGGCGCCCCAGTTTTGACTCCAGGTGTTCGTGAAATTGTTCTTCCGTGATCATTCCGTTTTCAAATTGCAAATGGAGGTTGCTGCCAAAGATTAATTCATTCGCCTGTACAGTCTCTACCTGAAACGCAGCGGCGATTTGGTGGCACATGCGTTCGTGGGAGAACTTCATCAGTACATTGCCGAGGTCGAAGAGCATCGTTTTGATCTGCATAGCGTCACATTCTGATGAAATTGGATTTGACCGAACTTGTATGATTCTATAATCTTATAGCGAACTTCCAATGCAAGAGGCAGGAGTCAACTGATGCCATCCGGTTTCGAAGGTGACATTCCGATTGAACCGATTACGTTGCATGGACGCGACTGGCCCTGTTTGCGTCAGTTTTGTGTCTTCATGGAGAACCACGTCGGGAGTCTTCATCAACTGCTCAAGCAGATTGAGCAGCACGATTTGCGAATCGTTGCGTTGAGTGTTGTCGATACTGTCGACTTCGCCGTCGCTCGAATCATGGTGGATGAAACGGACCGTGCCCGCGCGAGCTTTGAACTCTCTGGCTGGAATTTTATCGAAAACGACATTCTCGGCGTCGAGCTTCCAGACGATCAGCGCCCGTTTGTGTCGATTTTTCTGGCGCTTGTCTCCGCAGAAATCAATATCAGTTACACGTATCCGCTCCTCTATCGACGTAACGGACGTGGAGCGATTGCAGTCTACGTTGACGATATTGACCAAGCTGGCTCAATTCTGAAAGACCAGGGCCACAGACTTCTCTCAGAAAAAGATTTGCTCGCGGATGACGAATTCTTCTAACGAATTCGTGAATTGCAGCGTACGTCTATGCGGTGTCGGTTTAATTCGCTGAGAACAACTTGAATTTCAATGGCCTGACACGATTTCATTCAAGATAGTGGAGGATTAAAAATGGACTCCTTTTCTGCCCACGTGCGCTTTGCCATTCTGCTGACGTTGCTTGCTTCTCATTCGGTGCAGGCATGCACCAACCTGTATTACACGGATCTGGAAGGTCATTCGCATTATAATTCTCATGAACGATTCAAGTTGTTTCCAGAGCATAAATATGAAAGAAACGAGTACACTCCAAATTGGCAAATTTTGCACGACCGATTGGAAAAGCAACTTCAAGATCACGATGACTTCAAAAAGCGGTCAGACTTAGCCGTCGCGCTCATGCACTTGGGTAAGGCAGACGAAGCCGTTGAAATACTTGTTAAACTCGATGCAAATCATCCAGACGAATACGAGATAGCAGGGAACTTGGGAACTGCATACGAACTCGCCGGGGACTTGGACAAGGCGATTCATTGGATTGGTGTCGGTATGGAGAGAAATCCAGACTCGCATGATGGTACAGAATGGTTACACGTCAGAATTTTGGAAGTAAAAAAGGAACTGGAAATCGATCCCGATTGGTTACAGACGCACTCAGTGTTGGGATTGGACTTCGGAACAAACGACGCACCTGAAATGCCAACAGACTTCGGTGAAGGTCTGGATGCCGAAGAAATCATCCGTGCGATTGACCACCAACTTTATGAACGCTTGCAGTTTGTCGATGCGCCTGACCCCATCGTTGCCGATTTACTGTTCACGTTTGGAAATTTAGTCGCATTAAATGGCTATCTAGAGCCAGCCATCAATGCCTACAGGCTGGCAATTGAGTTTGAACCGCAGCGTGATCTCGAATTGATCCGGTCTCGATTAACACATTTCAAGGAACTCGTAAAAGCAAATCCACAATCGGGAACGAATGTTAATGAAGAATTGAATGCCGCAATCGACAAAGCGTTTAACTTCCTGAAATTTTGCATCATCGGATTTTCCATCGCAATTCTTGTTGCCATCCTGTGGTGGGTGAGGCGTCAAAGAGCAAATCGTAAATTGGAATGATTGGCCCGATTTGCATCAGCCGCAGGGCGCTAGCCCCCGATCTGAACGTGGACCAGAATCAGATCCGGGGCGAGCGCCCAAACGGCTGATTTGATAATTGATTATGGAACTCGCGTTACGCTTCATCGAAAGGAAACGCCATCACATCCTTGAGCGAAGACTGGCCGAGACAGATCATGGCGAGGCGGTCGAAGCCGAGCGCGACTCCGGAACATTCTGGCAATGGAGACTGCTCCATCTTTCGCAAGAGTTGACTCTCAACTGGGAGTTCACGTTTCCCGGTTGCTGTTCGTTTTTCGTTTTGTGATTGCATCCGCTGTCGCAGTTCTTGCGGATCGGTCAATTCCTGATAGCCGTTGCAGGTTTCTTGCCCTTCCAAATACATTTCAAAGCGTTCCGCAACAGGATTCGCTTCGGCTCGAATTTTTGCGAGTGCGGCTTGAGATGCTGGATAATCGACAATTGAAACCGCCCCCAACTTCGCGAGTTCCGGTTCGACTTTGCTTACGAGAATAAAGTTGAGGAGATCATCGCGATCAGTTTGATTTGTTGAGTCTTCCTGCATTCCAAGACTTTGAGCGGCTGCCTGTAGTTCTCTCATTGTCGCAGTCAGTGCAGAGAGAGACGCATACTTTTGGAAGGCTGCATCATATGTGAGGTGAGAAAAATGAAGCGGCTTGTTTCTTTTTTCGATCCACCCTTTTTCTTCACTCAGCCTCAAAAGATCGGTGACCAATGATTCAACCAAGGTGATTTGGTCTGCAATCGGAACATCCCGACGATACCATTCGATGATCGTGAATTCCGGGTTATGATTGGTGCCGACTTCGCCGTCTCGAAATGATTTACAGACTTGAAAAATGCTGTCGGCGCCCTCGCAGAGCAACCGCTTCATCGCGAATTCAGGAGACGTTTGCAGGAAGTATCGCTCCGCTGAGATTTCTAACTCAAACGGATCAAGCCAGCGGTCGATGCATGTGTCGCGAGAGAGCAGCGGCGTTTCGACTTCCCAGTAACCATTTGTGGTGAAGAACTCGCGAACTCGGTTGAGCAGTTTGGCTCGCCGTTGCAATAGAATCATTTTTGTCGGCGGCGCTGCCTGCTTGGAATCTGGCATTTCTGATCGGGCGATTCGTCGCTGGGAGGAAGTATTCAACCGGCCTCGATGCTCATCGCTTTTTGAAGTGTCTGCCGCAAATCCCGCAAGCGGATCGGTTGAGTCAGGGCGTTCCCGCGTTCGTCTAGGGAACTGAGTTTCTCAGCTTGATTAGCGTGCTCTCCGGCAAGAACGATCACCGCCGCATTCATATTTCCACCACGGGTGATGGCGAGGATGCGTTTGAAGTCATCAATGGCTCTGTCGCCGATTGCGTCTTCGAAAAGAATCAAACCGTCAGGCGGGTTGTTTTGTAATCGAGTAAAAGCTCGTTCGATGTCACTCATCAGCAAGAGCCGAAATCCGTGCTTGGAAAAATATTCGCGAAGAACATCTTGTCGCTTGGGCCGATGCTCAACGCATAAAATCGTTTTCGTTTCGTTGGCGGTTTTTGATGCCTTCTTTGATGCAATAGGTTGGTGACCGAGTTTCGATAAAACTTTTTCGACTTCTTCAGCAAGTTCCCTGGCCGATTGAAAACGATGAGCTGGGTTGATTTGAAGGAGTCGATCAACGATTCCAGCAAGGTCCCAATCCAGATTCGGCACGACACTTCCGATCGGACGTATATCTCGATATCTCCCAAACCGTTTGCGTTCATCGACATCTCGCGTTCGAGGGTAGGGAGGTTCCCCCAAGAGTAACTCATAGAGAATTGTTCCCACGAAATAGAGATCGCTTCGAGGATCATTTCGAGGTGCGTTCGTGTTCTTTTCGAGAGTTGTGTACTCGACCGCCTGCGCCATGTCGGGGCTTCCCGGACGGTTAAAAAACGAGTCGTCGGCGGCGAGTCCAAAGTCTATCAATTTCGCGACGCCCTGACTGCTCATTAGGACGTTTGTCATTTTCATGTCCCGATGAGTTGTTCCTCCCTGACTCAGAGCACACTCCAACCCCCGTGCGATATCAACGATATAACGGAGGGCTTCAACTGGATCAAGTTTTTTGCGAATTTTGATAAAGTCGCGCAGATTCCCGCCTTCAACGAATTCCATCGTGATGTAATGAAAGTCACCTTCGCTGCCGACATCGTAGATAGGAACAATATTTCGATGATGGAGTTTTTTGCCGACGTGTCCTTCGTGCTTGAATAGTTGGATCGTCGCCGGATCGTTTGACCAACGCTCGCGGAGAAGTTTGATCCCGATCATCGAGCCGGTTTCAATTTGGATGGCTCGGTAGACCCGTGCAAAACTGCCCGATGCGTTTTTGTACAGCAGCTTGCATCCACCTAGAACAAGCCCTGCTACTTCGTTCTTGCGGATTCTGTCAATTTGAAAATTCGTGAGCAGTTGCTTTCGTTCAAGCAACTGAAGGTACTCGTCTTTATCCGTTCCAGCGTGGACCTCTGATCGGCACCCGGCGAGATCTTGCTGGGAGACAAGTTGATTGTTGACAAGAAGATTTTCAAGATTTGAAATGGTCTGTGAAACCATGGACTGGCTCAACATCCGTGGAATATATTGGAAATGAAATAGGTTGCTACGAGCATCAATCTACGATCCTCTCAGCAAGCATATCAGGTGCCAAGCACGAATCCATTACGATTTTAGTCGGCCCATACACACTCTTTTCCTAATCCTATCATTGAGAGGAACGCAGGAAAACCCACTTGAATCCCGAAATTGAGTAAGGACATTGAATCGATTCAGGCGAATTGAATGGTTTTTGCAGAGTTTTACTGGAGCAATCAAAGCAAGGCCCATTGATAGTGTTGGATTCAATCAACTCTGTCAGTACGGAGGTAGTTGCAGATCGCATCGTCAGGTTGCCGTGACAATTGGACCAAGGCCATCTAAACTTTAGGCAGGTGGTTTGCACCATGAATCAATATCACAACGACAGACCAGTCAGGTTTTTCCACATGCGACGCGTTTTCTTCACATTGATCGGCTCATTTTTTCTTCTTAGTTCAGTCGGATTGACCTATTTCGCCTTGAACAACCCAGGCGAGACGATGACAACTGCCGCAGAGGCGTTCGTTGAATCTCTCGATGCTGAACAGAAAAAAACAGCCCTGATGGAATATGGGACGCCAGAACGTCTCGGTTGGCACTTCATTCCGAAAGATCATCGAAAAGGGTTGCAGATTAAGCATATGACTGATGCGCAACGGGAAAAAACGCAACAACTCTTAAAGACTGCACTCAGCGAAATGGGATATTCAAAAGCGACACAAATTATGGAACTTGAAAAAGTTCTCAATGAATTCGAAGAAGGCAAAGGCCGCTGGGCACGCGATCATCAGCGGTATTATGTCACGATCTTCGGAAAACCTAGTCCAAATTCCAAATGGGGTTTATCGTACGAAGGGCACCACCTTTCGCTGAATTTTGTCGTTGAAAAAGGAAAACTCATTTCGACAACTCCGCAATTTTATGCATCGAATCCAGCTCTCGTGAAAAATGAAACGAAAGTCGGAGTCAAAGTTGGCACGCGCGTTCTCGCGAAAGAAGAAACACTGGCATTTGATCTGGTGAACTCTCTTAAACCGAAACAAGCAAAGGTCGCGATTCTCGCAGAGAAAGCACCGAAGGAGATTCGTGAACCAGGCAGCGCGCAGCCGCCTACTGCCGCCTCAGAAGGAATTGCATACAGTAAATTGTCACTCGATCAACGAAATACGTTGTTGAATTTGATTCATGAATACGCGAACGCAATGCCTGCCTCGATAGCAAAGCAACGTATTAATCGATTGCATTTCGATGGTTTGGACAAAATTCACTTTGCATGGGCCGGTCCGACCGAGCCAGGGATCGGGCATTACTACCGTGTGCAGGGACCATCCTTTTTGATTGAATTCGTCAACACACAGCCTGATGCTGCTGGAAACCCTGCAAATCATATTCATTGTGTCTGGCGAGACATGCACGGAGATTTCGCGATTCCAATCCAGTAACCTGCGGCGTAAAATGTGTTCGGAAGTCATTGCGGAATTGGAGTAAATCATGGCAGGTGAAAAGATTGTTCTCATCGAGGATGATCGCGAAATTCAAAGTACGTTAAAAACAGTTTTGTCTGAAATTGGATTTCAGGTTTCAACAGCGACCAATGGAGTTGATGGTCAGAAGTTGATTCAGGATGAACATCCGGATCTCGTGATTACCGACATGATGATGCCTCGCATGGGAGGCTTTCCGGTTTTGGAATACATCAAGACGATTGAGAATCCCCCCAGTGTCATCATGATCACCGCGAACGAAGGTGGACGGCACAAAGCCTATGCCGAAATGCTCGGAGCGGTCGACTACCTGCGGAAACCCTTCGCAATGGATGTCTTGATCAGTGCAGTTCAAAAAGCACTGGAAAATCGAAACGGACCATCTGGAGAGTCTGGTGCTGCTGGTCCACTCGGCAAGCGAGTGGGCAAAAAGAAATCCAAGGACGAGTAAGTTCCTCTCATAACTTTGACGCATTACCCGACCTTCAAAAACTGCTGACATCTTACAACTGACCAAAACCAATATGATTCCCGTTGAAACCACACCAACAACGCGCTGGCAAGAACTGAGCCAGAAAATTCTCTCCGGCGAAACCCTCACGCGTGAGCAAGGGACGGAGATCTTACGCTCTTCAGACGAAGAACTGCTCGATCTTCTGGCGGCAACATATACGGTACGTCGAACTCATTTCGGTAACAAAATTCAGCTTTACTATCTCAAAAATGCGAAAAGCGGACTTTGCCCTGAAGATTGTGGTTATTGCTCGCAGTCCATTGTTTCTGATGCCCCCATCGAAAAATACACGATTGCGAACGAGCGTGTGCTACTTGAAGGTGCACAAAAAGCTGCGGAAACTCAGGCTAGAACATACTGTATCGTCGCCAGCGGACGCGGACCGACCGACCGCGAAGTTGATCACGTTTGCGATGTCGTTCAGAAGATTAAAAACGAACATGGCTTGCACATTTGTGCGTGTCTCGGACTACTCAAACCAGATCAGGCACAGCGTCTGGCAGATGCAGGTGTTGACCGGATCAATCACAACTTGAACACATCCCGCCGTTACTATCAGGAAATTTGCACAACGCACACCTACCAGGATCGACTCGACACATTGCAAGTTGCACAGAAAGCAGGGATGGAATTGTGCAGCGGTTTAATTGCCGGAATGGGAGAGACCGAAGAAGACCTCATCGATACCGTGTTTGAGTTGCAATCGCTCGATGTGAAGTCCATTCCGGTGAATTTTTTGAATTCCATCGATGGAACTCCTCTTGAAAACAGAGAAGACCTCAACCCGCGTCAATGCTTACGCATTCTTTGTCTTCTTCGATTGGCACATCCTGATACAGAAATACGCATTGCCGGTGGGCGAGAAATCAATATGCGTTCAATGCAGGCAATGGGTCTTTACGCGGCGAATTCAATGTTCGTCAGTGACTACCTGACAACTTCAGGACAAACACCAGAAGAAGATTTCGAAATGGTCAAAGACCTCGGCTTCGAAGTCGTCATTGGCGGTCACGAAATGAGTGCGTAAGGAAGCAAAATCTGAAAGAGTAAAATCACTTTTTGCCACACACTTGAACTGTGTGGCAAAGCTTTGCTGCAAGTTTTGCAATGTCGAACAATGCCATAGTCAATGACGATGCGTTGTCTCTGTTTCACCCGGTGATTCAGGATTGGTTCCGCTCTCGCTTCAAGCATCCGACCGAACCGCAACTGCAAGGCTGGCCCCACATTGCAAACGGGGAAAACACTCTCATCGCCGCTCCAACTGGTAGCGGAAAAACCTTGACCGCATTTCTGGCAATCATTGATCGATTGTTCCGCGCTGCACTCAACAGTGATCTCGACGATGGATTGCAAGTGGTCTATCTGTCGCCTTTACGAGCGCTTTCGAATGACATGGAGCGTAACCTGACCGCGCCATTGAAAGAAATCCATGAACTCGCAACGGCTCAGGGGTTACAGGTACCTCTGATAAAAGTCGGGCTTCGGACTGGCGATACACCTTCGCATCGCCGTGCAGCGATGACGAAAAAGCCGCCACACATTCTGGTGACAACTCCGGAGTCTCTGTTTCTGCTGCTCACTGCAGAAAAGAGTCGAGAGACATTGCGAACGGTGAAGGCAGTCATTGTCGATGAAATCCATGCACTCGTGCGAGACAAACGCGGTTCTCACCTCGCACTCTCGATGGAACGGCTCGAAGCATTAACTCCAACCCCTTTACAGCGAATCGGTCTCTCCGCAACACAAAAACCAATCTCGCGTATGGCGGAGTTTTTAATTGGCAGTCGTCAAACCTCGTACGAGGAAGAAGGCAAACTCAATTGCAAAATTGTCGATGTCGGTCATACCCGTGATCTCGATCTCGCAGTCGAAGTTCCACCGAGTGAACTCTCCTGTGTCTGTTCACACGAGCAATGGGCGGAAGTGAACAATCGAATTGTAGAACTGATCAATGGACACCGTAGTACGTTGATCTTTGTGAACACGCGGCGACTTGCCGAACGGGTCACGCATCAATTGTCACAAATTCTCGGTGAAGAATCAGTCGGCAGTCATCACGGATCGCTTTCGAAAGAGTTGCGGCACAGTACGGAACAACGGCTGAAATCGGGTGAACTCAAAGCCGTTGTTGCGACGGCATCACTCGAACTCGGTATCGACGTTGGTTACATCGATCTCGTGATTCAAATCGGCTCTCCGCGAGCGATAGCTTCGTTCTTGCAAAGAATCGGTCGATCCGGTCACGCACTTGGACTTGTCCCGAAAGGACGCCTGTTCGCTCTGACACGCGATGAGCTTGTCGAGTGTATGGGACTCATCAGAGCAGTGAAGGCGGGACGACTCGATGTCACGACGATTCCCGATGCGCCTCTCGATATTCTTTCTCAGCAAATCGTCGGAGAAATCGCCAACGAGGAATGGGATGTTGATGAACTCTTCAACTGCTTTACAAATGCCTGGCCGTATCGCAATTTATCGCGTGAGAGTTTTAATGCCATCCTGGGAATCCTTAACAACGGATTGACTGAACATGGCGGTCGCGGGCAGGCACTCGTGCATCACGATCATGTGAACGGTCGTCTCAAAGCTCGGAAGGCATCTCGACTCATCGCGCTGAACAACTCCGGGGCAATTGCGGAGATTGATTCTGTGCGTGTCATCTTGGAAGACGAAAACACAGTCGTCGGTTCGGTTGATGAAGACTTCGCAATCGAAAGTTCAGGCGGTGATATCTTTCTACTCGGTAACTCCTCGTGGCGAATCATCAGACTGCGTGGCAACGATCTTATCGTCGCCGATGCACATGGCGCACCTCCTACGATTCCGTTTTGGAGAGGCGAGGCACCTGGGAGAACGATTGAACTTTCCGAGGAAGTTTCCAATCTCAGAGAGGATATCGAAAAGCGGCTGATCGCCATCGATAAAGAGCGTGAAAGTCTCGATGAACCGGCAGAAAGTGGAGATCAGGACCGCCCCTCTCACTGGAAGCCGATTGCCGACTGGCTACAGACGGAAACAGAATGCAACGATATCGCCGCGTGGCAAATTGTTGTTTATCTCGCCGCTCAAAGAGCAGCTCTTGGAGTCATTCCAACGACTCGCAAAGTCGTCTTCGAACGCTTCTTCGATGAATCCGGCGGAATGCAACTGGTCGTGCATGCCCCGTTTGGAGGCCGCATAAATCGTGCCTGGGGCCTGGCTTTTCGTAAGCGGTTTTGCCGGTCATTCGATTTTGAATTACAAGCATCCGCAGACGATGACGGCTTTATCCTCTCGCTCGGTCCGCAGCATAGTTTCCCAATTGAAACTCTGTTCCCAATGATGCGACCTGACAATGCTCAAAATCTTCTTGAGCAAGCACTCCTGATCATGCCGATGCTCCACCTTCGTTGGCGCTGGAATGTTACACGAGCCTTATTTGTCGCCCGCCGGAAAAATGGAAAGAAAGTTCCACCAGCTTTACAACGCTTTCGAACTGAAGACTTGCTGACGGCTGTCTTCCCGAAGTTGACCGGTTGTCAGGAAAATATTGTCGGTGACCACGAAATTCCAGACCATCCACTTGTCCAACAAACAATGCAGGATTGCCTTCATGAGGCACTCGACATCGACGGACTCATTGATGTTCTTGAGAGAGTCGATGCCGAAGAAATCACATACATCGGTCGCGACACACGCGAACCTTCGCCGTTTGCTTATGAGTTATTGAACGCGAATCCGTATGCGTTTCTCGATGGAGGGGAGCTTCAGGAACGCCGCGCGCGAGCCGTCGCAACACGCAGGTCGATGAACGTCGAAAGCGTCCGCGATCTCGGTCGACTTGATCTCCAGGCGATCTTGTCAGTTGTGAATGAAGTTCAACCACTCATTCGTAATGAAGATGAACTCCACGATGCTCTGGTCAGTCGTTTTCTGATTCCAGTCTGCGATGACGTGAAAGAGAACTCGCAGCGACTCTGTATTAAGTCCGATGCCTATCTTGAAGCCCTGCAAGATCTCAGTGATGTTGGGCGGATTATTAAAGTAACAGGCGATGGAGGTTTTTTAGGTTGGGTTCCAGTTGAACAATGGCCAGCGGTTTCGCTCGTTTGGAAAAACTTGAAAACAGACCGTGAGTTTACGGTTCCAGAAACCGTTCGGCAGGAATGGAACGACGTCGATGCACTTGTCGCTCTCTTGCGAGGACTGATCGAAACCAGCGGACCAGTCACGGCGGTCGAGATTGCTGACGTGCTACACCTTCCGGTCAATCGCGTCTTCGCAAGTTTGATCGCTTTGGAAGGAGAAGGAATTGTCTTGCGCGGACGATTCCTCAATTACGATCCTGATATCGATAGTGAATCCGAACAGATCGAGTGGTGCCATCGGCGGTTGCTCGCCCGAATTCACCGTCGCACAATTTCCGGACTCCGGCGTGAAATCGAAGCGGTTGAAATACCTGTCTATCAACAATTTCTGGCACGCCATCATGGGGCCGTAGCAGGTTGTCGCCGCCAAGGTTCAGATGGAGTCTTCGACGCCATCGTCCAGTTGCAAGGGTTGGACCTCTCTTCGGCAGCCTGGGAAGAGAGTATGTTTCCGCTGCGAGTTGAAAGTTACCAATCCGCGTGGCTGGACGAACTCTGCCTGACTGGCGATATCGGCTGGGGAAGACTTGACCCGGTGACGAAAAAACGAACAGCGACATCAGGTCGCCCGATGGCCTCAGTCACACGGGCAGTCCCGATATCGTTTTATCTACGTGAAGATCTTGCTTGGGTCTCTCATAAAACGCACGAGCGCGTTCTCGAAAACTTAAGCGAATCGTCATTAGAAATCCTTGACCTTCTCAAAGCTCAGGGAGCTTTGTTCGCTCGTGATCTATTGAGTCAAACAAATTTGCTCCCATCGCAATTGGATGAATTACTGGGAGAACT
This sequence comes from Planctomicrobium sp., assembly GCA_029259835.1. Lineage (GTDB taxonomy): Bacteria > Planctomycetota > Planctomycetia > Planctomycetales > Planctomycetaceae > Thalassoglobus. Next base: position 11,810 of record JAJDEL010000687.1, read on the forward strand.
CGTCGCGCACGGCTGGCTCACTGCAGATGGCTTTGCTGGTTTGCGCAAGTTGACGGAAACTCAATCGGACAAGAAAAGATCGCGTCGTCGGTTGGGTTTACAGCGCGAGCGGAAGCCGGTTACAAACATTGGTCGTTGGGCATTGTGGCAAACTGGAGAGAGCACGCTCTCACAAGAGGAGATCACCGAGCAATGGGCGTGGCAACTGATTCGTCGCTGGGGTGTTGTCTTTCGTGATCTGGTTCTCCGCGAGCCGCTCTCGCCTCAATGGTGGGAATTACTCCGCGTCTATCGCCGACTCGAAGCACGAGGAGAAATTCGTGGCGGGCGATTCATACAAGGTGTTGGTGGCGAACAGTTCGCAACCGGAGAAGCAGTTCGAGAGTTGCGGTCCATTCGAGATACTGACAACCCACCAGAACTGACGATTGTCTCCGCCGCCGACCCACTGAATCTGACCGGCATCATCGGTTCCGGTAAACGAATTCCCGGCCTCGCAGTCAACCGAGTGGGATACCTCGATGGTCAAGTTGTTAGTTGGAAGAAAGGAGAGGAAACTTGGCTCGCCGAAGAGATAAACACTACTCATCGACAAGAAATCGAACGCAGTTTCGGTCTTCGTTCCAAAGGAACTCCTGCGGAAACTCCAGTCGAGAAGTCAGATTCCAAACAAAAGAAGAAAAAGAAACGCCGCCCCCGCCCCAATCGCGACGGCTCCGGTATCCCGAAGCCGTTCCCGTTTTAGAACAAGTCCAGTAGTAGCACTTGTTTTGTGAAATCGTGTTTGAAAGACCTGAGCCGAACGCGATAGCGTCGGGCGTATTACCAGAAAGCGTTGTCCTGCAAAGGCCCGTGGCTAGCGCCATCGGCTCATTAGGTAACCGAAAGTCTATTTCAAATCGCGTGCTAATCTGCTGTACGACGAAGAACTGCCGAGTTCTCAAAACAGAGGAGGATTTTTGAAATGAGATGCTATACTGTATCAGTCTGTATTCATGTTTCTCAGCGGTCATGACATGCGTTTCGATATCAATAAATACTTAGTAGTCACTCTCTCGTTTTTGAGCTTTTGTTCCATTGGCTGGGCAGAGGAGAAAGCAGAGCGTCCTGTGGCGTCAGCAGAGGGGATCGAATATTTCGAAAAGAAAGTTCGACCGCTGTTGGTCAAACATTGCTATTCATGCCACTCCAGTGATGCGAAAACCGTTCATGGTGGATTGAAGCTGGACACAGCTCACGATTTCTTTGAAATTGGTGGTGACAGCGGAGCCATCGTGATCCCAGGCAAGCCGGAAGAAAGTTTGCTCATTGCTGCAATTCGTTATGGAGACGATGCCGATACACAGATGCCTCCGAAAGGGAAAATCTCTGATGCTGAAATCGCAGAACTGACTGCCTGGGTCAAACGCGGAGCACCATTTCCAGCTGATACAAATCCAGTCGCACGGGAAAGCACAGAAATCGATTTTGCAGTGGCAAAAAAGTTCTGGTCATTCGTGCCAGTCGAAAAACAAGCCGACCCTGCGATTGAACATTCCAACTGGCCGCAGGAGCGACTCGACCGCTTTGTGTTGGCGGCAATGGAGCGGGAACAACTTTCTCCTGCCCCTGAAGCCAACCGGGCAACATTGATTCGTCGACTCACATACGACCTCACTGGACTGCCACCGACGCCCGATGAAGTCGAAGCATTCGTGAACGACACATCTCCGAATGCCTACGAAAAACAGGTCGACCTTCTGCTACAACGTCCACAGTTTGGAGAGCGTTGGGCGCGCGTTTGGTTGGACTTGGCTCGATACACAGACCGGACTGCAAGTTGGCTGGATTCCAAAGGTGAGGCACACCTCTATCGAGATTGGGTCGTGCAGGCGATGAATGACGATGTCCCTTACGACGAATTCATCCATCGCCAACTTGCGACCGACCTGATGCCGGAAACGGGCCCGGAAGATTCCCCCGCCCTCGGATTCATTGGGTTAAGTCCGACTTATTGGAAGGAACTCAAGCTTCCGTCCGAAATTATTAAAGTGATCGTCGCTGATGAATGGGAAGAACGTGTCGACGTCGTCTCGCGAACATTTCTCGGACTCACGGTCGCCTGCGCTCGCTGTCACAATCACAAATTCGATCCCGTCACGATGCAAGACTACTACGCCTTGGCAGGCGTCTTCGCC
>JAJDEL010000688.1 GCA_029259835.1 Planctomicrobium sp.
CGCATCCGCATCGCGAAGCTTTTTCACAATCTGCTCAGGCGTGTGACGTTTCCGTCGTCTCGTATTCATCAAGGTCTCCTCTGCCCAAAGGGCGGTTGAAACCTTCATAACAAATGGATCAGGTTTTTAAAGGCAGACCACCAAGTCTCATTTGCAGTCACTCGTAAGATACAAGGTCATGCTCCCGCATGACTTCCTTAGCTGCTAGTTGCTTATCGAACTCTGTGTTCGTACATTTGGAATCCTTCAGCGTGAATTTACTCACTCGAACAAGCTTGAATGGAATACGGGTCCATGAGAAAACGTATTGACTTTGTAAAAGTGTTCTTGACGTTGTGCCTCGCCGGAATTTACGGATTAGCAAGCTTCATGTTTTCTCTGGGTTTTTGGGCAGCCGTCTCTGGTACTTCCGCTGAGGAAATGCATAATCCAGCCGCAACTCGGGTAGCTTGGTGGCTGTGCGCTCTGCCGATGGTCGGTTTTGGTGTCAGTGCGTTATGGGCAATTCGCTCAGCTTATCTTCAAGTTGCCTATCCCAAGTCAATGATAGATTCGCAACTCAGTACCACTGAAGCAGTAAGGGCAGTGGTGGGCTGGCGTGAGTTTCAGGTCTCTCGGCTCACCGGATGGGGATGGATCCTTTTCCTCGCTGCATGGATAATTCCTGCTGTATGGGTTGCGGTCATTTTTGGAGATCAGTTCAACGATTTGCCTGGGGGTGTACAGAAGTATGGAGTGATTTCAGGGTCTGTAATTCTGTTTGGAATGGGATATACATTCTTCAAAATTTTTGGGATAAGTATCATCGTGTCAGGTGATTCGAATGCAGGGTCGAAAAGCAATGATGGCGATTGAGTCAGAGTTACCTGACCAATTTTTTGGCGGAACTCCGTAGGGCGAGTTGAGGTGCACTGATGACTCCTCATGTATTTCATGTAGTGTGGATTAGTTCCTATTGAAGTTCACGCAAGCCACCCTCTGACTGCGTATTACGGCTTCGCTGGTTTCGTCAGATCGATTTTCTCTGGAACGTCGTCCATTCCGTAATACTTGTGCTGAATGTTTTTTTCGTGCACGGTCACGATGCGAAACCCGGACGGATCTTTGCCGAGTGGTCGGCCGACCGGACCGGTTGTGATCATTTCCATTGCTCCTGCTCGACCGTAGGCATTGCGGTGGTAATGACCTGCGAAGACGGCGCGGACTTCCGCCTGCTTTAGTTGATCTAGCAGAGACGTTCTTCGCTCAAGTGGAATGTTGAAGTATTGATCCGGTTCATCTTCCTTCGCCAGAAACAGGGGGTGATGCTGAAACAGCAGAATGTGTTTTGCTTTCGCGTCCTGCGCGTCGCGGAGTTGCTGGTCAAGCCAAGTTTGTTGAGCAGCCAGCACATCCGGAGCACCGGTCGGATCTTTGAGAACGCTGGAATTCAGGACAATGTTACAGACGCCATTGACCCAAAACGAAAAATAGTCGTCACCAAAATTCTCTTGATAACTGGCGATGGATTTCGGTGTTGGTCGATTTCCGATGTCATGGTTTCCGCAGACGCACACGAGCGGGATTTCTGAGTCGACTTTCGAAAAATCCTGATGATACTGTGCAACCTGCGCTCGATAGCGAGCGTGTTTAGGTTCCGCATTCGTCAGGTCGCCGCAAACAATCACAAACCGGGGGCGAAGTCGGTTGATATGCTCGACCGCTTGCTGTGTCAGCGCTGCTTCCTTTTCGAAACCTTTGTTCCCGGTGAACATGCCGTATTGAGTATCAGCGAGTTGCATAAAAAAGAAGGGGTGCTTCCACGTCTGTTCGAGCTGCGGATCGAATGTCTTGAACGTTCGATTTTCCGCCTGAGTGAATCGTTCATCCACCACGACAGGAATTTCATCCGCTCCGGATGCGTTCGGAACACACGTCGCGAATGTGACGAAAAACAGTATCGCTGTTTGGGAGAATCTCATTGAAATTCGTTTTGTTAAAGACAAGAGAGATCAGGGCTGCCGGAGCATCTACGACTTTGATGAGTTTCGTAGAGTAGGCCGAGTTCGTCAATTCATGCGTACAGATACACCGGATGGTTTGCGAACACGAATCGGAGGTCAAGTCAAAGCGAGACGACAGATTCGGCAACCGCTTTGCCGTCTTCAACGGTGAGCGATATTTGCTCTTTCCGTAGGCATGCAGAGTCGTGGACAGCAACTTCCGATAACATGATTTGAGTGAGTTCATCGATCACTCTGCTCCGGAGCCGGTCCACTTCTTAGTCGACCGACAACGCGAATTCGCCAGTAACACAAAAAAGGTCTCACTGTTTTAATCAGTCGTGAAGGTGATGCTTCACCGGCAATAACTGCAGCGGGAGACAGATGGCTGCACAGCAATGTGAAGCTACAGGTCTGAAGCCGAGTTCTCGCCTGTTGCTGTTTTGTGGTTTTCCGTAGGAAGTTCTTGCAATCAGCCAGTAATGTGCAGATAATATACTAGTGTATACTAAACAAGGGCGTCGTGATGAGTGATCGATCCTCAATTGAATGGACAGAGGCAACTTGGAATCCTGTGACAGGATGCACGAAAGTGAGTCCTGGCTGTAAGAATTGCTATGCCGAAAGAATGGCAAAACGGCTCAAAGCAATGGGGAAAGAGCGGTATCGAAACGAGTTTAAGTTGACTCTTCAGCCTGACACTCTTGGTATCCCCTTGAAGTGGAAAAAGCCTCGTGTCATCTTTGTAAATTCGATGAGCGACTTATTTCACAAGGACGTTCCTCTCAAGTTCATTGCGCAGTGCTTCGAAGTCATGGAACAGGCCTCGCAACACACCTTTCAAGTACTGACGAAACGCCCCGAACGTGTTGCAGAAGTGCATGCTTCCTTAGTGTGGCCGTCGAACATCTGGATGGGAACGAGTGTGGAAAACAGTGACTACGTATGGAGAATTGACGAACTAAGAAACGTGCCAGCAGCAGTTCGTTTTTTATCCATTGAGCCACTTCTGGGACCAATACCACAAATTGATCTCAACGGAATCGATTGGGCGATTGTTGGTGGTGAGTCTGGACCGGGCGCTCGCGAAATGAAAGAAGAATGGGTAGAGGAACTCCGAGATCAATGCATCGATCAGTCAGTGCCATTCTTTTTCAAGCAGTGGGGTGGTATAAATAAGAAAAAGACGGGTCGTCTCTTGAAGGGGCGGACGTGGGACGAAATGCCGCAACCATTATGGTATGCCCCCGAAAGTTGGTCCGGGGTTATGAGAGTTCGGGTTAGGTAAGGGAATCAGCAGTGTGTCGCTGGAGTGAGGCCGTAGGCCGAGCGGAAGTGACACACTGCGACGCAAATTGA
>JAJDEL010000689.1 GCA_029259835.1 Planctomicrobium sp.
GACACCGACTTTCTTCTTTTCGCAGATCGAAAGGAGTTCCAGCGCCATGTCATTCTGCAAAGTGTAATGATTGTAGGACAGGATGACGTCCACATCCGCGTTATCAAGAATGTACTTGAACATCTTCATCGGGTAGCCGCTGACTCCGATGAATCGCACTTTTCCTTTTTCGACTTCCTGGCGAAGAGCTGGCAGAGTCTCATCGACGATTTGTGACATCTCGACAAATTCCAGATCGTGACACAGGACAATGTCGAGATGGTCAACCTTCATCCGTTCCAGAGAAATATCAACACTTTCCGCAACACGTTTCGCACTGAAATCGAAGTGCTCCCCGGAGTAGCGTCCCAGTTTCGTTTGCAAGTAGTAGCTCTCACGCGGGATTTCCGGCAGCACGCGTCCCAGCAGCATTTCGCTCATCCCACGACCGTAGAACGGCGAGGTGTCGATGTGATTGATGCCAGAATCAATCGCAACATGCACGCTCTTGAGTGCTTCATCAATATCGATCTTGCGAAATTCCTGCCCCAGAGAAGAAGCTCCATACGAAAGTGTAGAGACCTCCAATCCAGTCTTCCCCAGCAACCGTTTTTCCATCGTTCCTCACTCCAGCAATGACTAATTTATTCGAATTCGATTCCCGATCTGTCTCAGCCGCAGGGCGCTAGCCCCGGTTATGGAGTGTGAACCAGAATCAGATCCCGGGGCTAGCGCCCAAACGGCTCATACCGTTTGCAGAACCAACGTTTCTTTACGTTTTGCTACCCAGACGCAAGCGGTGCCACAATAACACATCTCTCAACGGGACTCTTGACTGTACGGCTTTGTTTTAATGGGATTTTCGGAAATCAATGCGGACTTCTCTGCGATTGAAGAAACTTCGTGCGCGGCTAGCCCACTTCGCCCATTTGAGATAATGTCGCCCGTGCGATGCGAACCTGCTGGAGAAGAGGTTGTCTCATAGAAAACGTCATTCAAATCATAGAGAAGCTGCCGTTCACTCATCCTTGATGTCTTGGATCATCATAAGTATTAAATAAAACATAAATCATGGCAGATATTATTCATATCGATGGATCACAAGGCGAAGGAGGCGGGCAGATTGTGCGTTCATCCTTGGCACTCTCGATGGTGACCGGGAAGCCAATCTCGATAGAGAACATCCGCGCAGGCAGAAAAAAGCCCGGGTTGAAGCGACAGCACCTTACCGCTCTGAATGCAGCAGCGACGGTCTGCGGGGCTGAGGTTGAAGGTGCGGAACTCGGTTCATCCGCATTTGAATTCAAACCACAAAAAGTGGAAGCAGGAGAGTATTACTTCAGTATTGGAACAGCAGGAAGCGCCACGCTCGTGCTGCAAACAGTCCTGCCAGCACTCATGCTCGCGGACGGTCCATCGAGCGTCACGATCGAAGGTGGCACACACAATCAATGGGCGCCACCATTCGACTTTCTGGAGCAGGCGTACTTACCGCTCATCAACCGCATGGGACCGAGTGTCGATCTGTCGCTGCATCGTCACGGATTTTTCCCGAAAGGGAGCGGTAAGTTCACCGCTCAGATTCTTCCATGTGATCAACTGCACGGATTCGATCTTCTCGAGCGCGGATCGCTCACGAAGCGACTGGTGGAAGCATTGGTCGCCAACTTGCCAGCATCGATTGCGAGTCGAGAAGTGCGAACCGCACTGCGTTTGCTTTGCTGGCCTGCACATGCTGGCAAAGCACGAGAAGTCGATTCTGTTGGCCCTGGAAATGTGGTCATGATTCGCCTGGACTACGAACATGTGTGCGAGCTAATCACGGCCTGTGGTCGTCAGGGAACTTCGGCTGAAAAGGTGGCGAAAGAAGCCGTCAAAGAAGCTCAAGAGTACCTTGAATCCACCGCTCCGGTCGGAGTGCATCTCGCAGACCAACTGTTGCTTCCGCTCGGCATCAGTGCCTCGCAAGGGTTTGGAGGAAGTTTTCGTACGCTCGAATTAACACAGCATTCGATCACACACATTGACGTCCTGCAACAGTTTCTGGAGATCGATGTCGCAGTTCAATCAGTCAAAGATTCGGGCGAAGTGGTTGTTTCACTGAAACCGTCCGTGTGAGTAACCGCCTCAATCTCGGCTTTGTAGTTTCACTATCCACCACGTTTTTTGCGACCGGTGATCGGTTGGTACATGATGTCAGGGATTGAGCGGGCGAATTCGTCTCGTTGGTCCCACATTGAAATGCGGTTGGTTGGATCGAAGGGGATTGACGCAGAATCATATTCTGATTTGACGATCTTCCGTTCGATTTGCCGCAACAAACGGTAAATGTCACGTTCGCAGGGACCGTCAATCTCAGAAGCAAATTTATGAAACAGGTAGAAGTCTTCTGGGCAACCATACCAGTACAGAAACAGCAGCGTGCCAGCATCACAATGAGGATTCTTGATCAGCGTGAACAATGGAACAACATCACCATCCCAATTCCAGTTTTGGGCGAAAAAGTGAAGTTCCTTCTTCTCGCTGGTGGTTCTCAGAAAATGCAGCATTTCCTTACGAATCTTGCTTCGATACTGCGCGAAGAGCTTCTCGTCATCCGAGATCTCATCCGTCAAATCATCCCCACCTTCATCGGCAAGCCGAAGAATTTCTTTCTGACGTTTTTTTGAGATTGCCATATGTTGGATATCACCTGGAAAACGATTGAAGATACCTCAAAGCCAGTGGCACATTCAAATCAACCTGAAATTTGTAAGTGTCACTCGTCGTTTTGTCATGAACCTGATACTGCGTGTTGTGCACCGTTGGATTGTTGTTGATTGTCCTTGTACGTGTTGCCGCTAGGATCAACCCAAGAGATTGGTCCCGCTGATTGACGCCCAAGTACCACCGAAGAGGCAGCGCTCGGAGACGAGAACGTCGTGTCGTCAGTGAAGACAAATTTACCGTCTTGGTCGACCATTGTTCCAGAATCGGAAAGTTTTGTGCGAATACGAATCCAACCGTCTGCAATCGAATCGGAAACAGTTTTGCTCGCCTCGGAGCCTTTCAGGACTACAAAGCCATCATCCGACTCAATCATGCGAGCGTTGAGTGACTGCGACTTCACTGAATAAACAATGCCTGGATCATCAGTTGGACGTCGTGTGTGAGATGTCTGGACGGATGGCACAAGAGTAAGGAGTCCAACCGCGGGCAGAACAAGCTTGATCTGGTCGATGAAGTACTCCATATCAGAGATGTCGGCTTCGGATATACGGGAGAGTTTCGGATGGTTTGTGTTTTCAACGTCGGAAGTATTGGCGTCTTTAGCCAAAGTGATAAGGCGTGACTCCAAGAATTTAATGTGTGCTTTGGTCAATAATTCGTCTTTGCTGAGGAAGCAAATAACGGATTCAAAGTCACGATTAGCGATGTGAGTCTTGAGGCGAGCACGCAATTCTTCAGCCTCACCGATGTAGATCGAGTCGTCGAATCTGGGTGAGTCCGATTGACTCTTAAGAAAGTCGATACCAGGATTACCAAACTCCGGTCGCTCAAGCATTTTCTTGAGCGACCCACGAGGGGAAAAGACCGCCTTACCGGACCAATTGCCGATTTCAACGGTCATAGATCCAGTGGGAATGCCATCGAGCATGTAGATAGTGAGTTTCTTGCCCACGGACCTCTCGCTGGTGAATAACATTAGTGAAGTAAGGTAGGTGAAGCCTAACTCAAGGTG
>JAJDEL010000690.1 GCA_029259835.1 Planctomicrobium sp.
CAACAACAGTTGTCCTGCCTTGTTCAACTGGCACCCAGTTTCCTCTTTGCCCGAGAGGAATCGTTGAGTCGCGTTCCGGGGGGGAAGCGATCCACTCCGGTTCACCAATCTCCTGCGAGAAAAGTGGCTTCGGTAGCTCGACAGATTCAATCTTCTTCGGGAGTGCTGGTGCGGTACCTGTTGGAACCGGACTTGGAACGACCGTCGGTTGTTCGGCGGGTTTCTGCAGAGGTGGAACGGCGACCAATTTCGGTTCACCGATTTCAGCTGAAAAAAGTGGCTCTGAAAGCTCGGCTCGTTCAATCTTCTTGGGGAACGCAGGGGCAACACTCTTGGGGAATGCCGGTGCGACCAGCTTCGGTTGTTCGGGTGATTTCAGCGGCGCCGGGGCAACGACCTCCTTCGGTTTGACAACGGGGGAAGACGCAGGCGGAGTCAGAGTGCTCTTTGGAAACGGTGCAACTTTCACCGGGACTTTGGGGGATGGTGAATCATCTCTGACTGTTCCCAAAGGGCGGGATGGAGGAGGAATTTCCAATTGATTGCGACGCAATAGGCGCGACGGGGGCGGAGCGTCGCTTTGAGCATTTCCAAGCGAAACCAAGAGCAGAAAAGCGATGAGTGTGAGCGCAATTGAACTGCGCATTGACACATCCTTGTGGAAGGAACCTATCGAACTGGTCAGTTGAATCGCCGAAGCGATTCAGGTCAATCGAAGCCAGCGGATCGAGGTGCGTGACCGACGCTTATCCGCAAAATTTGCCGAATGGAAAGGATGGAGTGGAGTAACCAGAGTCGAAAGAGGTTGTCAGTCGTCGACCACGATCAGTTTGAGCCAAAGAAGATCGTCCTGAAAACGTCCGTCAGCGTTGTTTTCTTCCCTGCTGATATGCAAGAGTGTCTGACAGAATTCTTGATGATGCATGGAGTGGATCTTGCGGCATTTCAGCTTTTTGAATTGAAAGAGAACGCGGACTGACACGGATACGGCGGTTGAACACAGATCTGTACCGCGAAGGAGAAAACGATGAACCACGCGAATAGCCAAACGTGTCGATTCTATTTCACCGTTTCAGCTGCTTTTTTGACTGTACTGATGTATTGGCCAGGGACTGGTGATTTCGCCAGAGCAGAAGAAAAATTCGCAGGCCCTCAGATCAAAGTTCGACTGCAAGTTCTCAACCCAGAAGGCGAACCGATTGAGGGCGCGACGATCAGGCCGAATGGTTTGAGGACTCGCGTCGAGCGATCCAGTCACCATGGTTGGGTCAAAAGTCGGCACGGGGAACTTCCGCTGGTGAAGACAGATGAAAATGGTATCGCAGAGGTCTTCTGTCCAAAGTTCGTATACGAAAAAATTGAAACAGGCCAAATCACCTGGCTCGTTGATCATGAGGACTACATCATCTTTCGCGAAGATCGTTCAGTCGACGATGCCCCAGCGAAAATTATTTTGCAATATGGACGTCGCATTGTGATCGGTGCTGTGCATGCGAAATCCGGGGATGCAATCACCGAAAACCTACACGCTTCACTGGGCGGAGGAGGTTTCGCTTTCAATGAATGGAATCTCACAAACTCTGGAATGTTGATGTCTCGTGCTGTGGACAAGAATCGTCGAATGATGCGAGTGTTCCAGTCTCCTCCGGATGGCCCAGTGCTGTTTAGTGCTCCAATTGATTTGGAGAAATATGGTGACAAATCTGGCGCTTTGATTCGCAAGGTGAAGCTACAGGCAGGGACTCGCATTGAAGGGATGATTGACAAATCCGTACCACGACCGGTGATGAACGGAACCGTTAGCGTTACGGTTGTGGAAGGAGTTGAACTGAAAATCTGGGAGTCACGAGACTCGTGGTCAGACTGGACGAAGATCCACGCAGATGGCAGTTTTGTTTTCGATTCGTTACCGCGTGGCGGTGTTGTTCAAATGATTGCGGTCTGCGAGGGATATGTGTCAGCATTGCCCACTGAAGACGAAATCAAGGGCGTTGGATTTGACACTGTCTCACTGGATGCTGTCTCGACATTCGTCTACCCTCAGGTTGCCGAACTGAAAGGTGACCGCATTACTCCGACCATTAAAATGGACTCAACATCCGCCTGCCGAGTGACTGTTCTGGATCCCGATGGAAAGCCGCTCGCAGGTGCAATGGTCATGATGTTCCCAAATCAATACTGGTTCGGCAGAGGGAGCCAAATTGTGGGGAGCGGCAGCAGCGTCCGGGCCACTCTCATGTTGAATGCAGAACAGCGGAAGTTGATGTCAGAATGGGACTTGGACAATTGGCATCAGCTGCAGGAACTGAGAGTCTATTCACCCGGCGGCAACAGATATTCTGTCAAAACGAATGCTGCAGGCATCGCTGAAATCAAGACTGTTCCAGGCGGTCCGAAAGACAAACCCAAATCAGGGTCGGTCTATGTGCAGCATGATGATTATGAACAGCCCGCCGATGGATTTGGGGGCCTGAGACGTCGAACCAGCGTGAAATTAACCCGTGGCAAAACCACCGAGATCACGATTAAAATGGAAAAGAAAGGGACAAACGTCTTAGGGGAATGACGGGTACTGATACTTTTGAGCAGTACTGTTTTGAGCAGCGTTGTTTTGCACAGACAGGAATGTCCGTGCCACGTACCATTAGTTTTCATCCGGCAAGAAGCGTTTGAGTTCGCCTCGCAAGAAGTTTTCGATGTCACGGGCCAGATCGAGTTGATAGACGTGAGTTGCCAGTTCTTCGCACTCTTCGATTGAGATATTACGGATCAATTGTTTGATAGTCGGGACCGCCTGTGGAGTCACGCTGAACTGTCGTAATCCCATCCCCAATAACAACGGAACGAACTTTGGGTCTGAAGACATTTGCCCACACACAGAGACGGGAAGTCCTGCGTCGCGAGCAGCGAATAAAACCCGGCGCACCAAAAACAAGACTGACGGGTCGGAAGCATTGTAATACTTCGAAACTGCTGGATCAGATCGGTCAGCAGCAAGTGTATATTGAATCAGGTCGTTTGTTCCGATTGAGAAAAAATCGACTTCACGCGCAAACTCATCCGCCATCAAAGCTGCGGAGGGAACTTCGACCATCATGCCAACAGGGATGTCTGGATTGAATTCTACTTTCTGATCCTCAAGATCTTCGCAGACGTCGCGCAGTACCATTTTTGCTTGACGGAACTCACTCAAAGAAGAAATCAACGGGAACATCACCCGAATCCTTCCGTGAACAGCAGCGCGAAGAATCGCACGCAATTGAGTTTTGAATAAATCGGAGTATTCGAGACTCACGCGAATACTTCGCAGGCCGAGTTCCGGATTCGATTTATCCCCGTAAACGTGCATCATCGCGCCGGGAATTTTATCGGCGCCGACATCCAACGTTCGTATCGTCACCGGTTCGTCCGGGAACCTTTTGAGCACTTCGAGATAGGCCTGATAATGATCTTCTTCTGTTCGCTCTCTCATCGCTCCAAGGTAGAGGAACTCTGTTCGATAGAGTCCAATTCCGTCAGCCCCTCGTTTCTTGCAAGACTTTGCCTCTTCGGGGAATTCGATATTGCCGC
>JAJDEL010000070.1 GCA_029259835.1 Planctomicrobium sp.
ATCATTCCTCAGTGACGACACCAACCAGTTTGTCACCGAAGTCGAGTCGATTGAGGTTTAGGAATCGCTGAAAAAGCGAAGCACCTCTGGTTCGAGAGATCGGATAAGGGGTGTTTTTTAGTTAACCCGACCTTGAGCAAATTCACACGAGGGTAAGCTTCGGGGGAGCGGGCAAGCCAAAGCCATGGTTTCCATTGCGATCTCTGACGCATAATAACTGGTCGATCTCCTGCCAACTTTATCGCCAACACTCAGAGATATATGACCGCTGGGTATTGGTCGATACTCTCCTGACCTATGCGACTACGAGGCTTTGCGCGAGAATCATATAAAAATTGCGAGCAAGGTCGCAGAGGCACAATGACTGGAAGAAAAAAAAGGAGTTGAAATCTGCTTCGTCCTGGATGCCTCTGATGGATGTCAAATTTGAGATCCAGTCTGTTATCATCCAGAGAGATCGTAGACGAAGAAAACATTTTCTCACTCTCCTGGGAATTGGATAGACAATGCAAGAAGGATTGCTAATTGGTGGTCGTTGGGAACAGGCCGAACGTCGGTTTCCTGTCAATAATAAGTATTCTGGTGAGACGATAGCGGAAGTCTCGGAGGCTTCGTTGGACGATGTTGGTGCCGCACTATCGGCAGCAGAACTTGCGGCGCCGGTCATGGCGAAACTGACGTGCTTTGAGCGTTCTCAAATTCTTCTCAAAACAGTTGAGCTACTCAGATCGAGAAAAGAAGAGATCGAGAAACTGATCTCTTTGGAATCTGGTAAGGCGGTGAAGTTCTCCAGAGTAGAAGTCGACCGGGCCTGCGACACGTTTACCTATGCTGCCGAGGAAGCCAAGCGTGTGCATGGCGAAACGGTTCCGCTCGATGCATCCGCTTCAGGTAGAGGCTACTTCGGTTTCTGGGTCCGTCGCCCGCTAGGAGTGGTTGTTGCGATCACTCCTTTCAACTTTCCACTCAATCTCGTGGCACACAAACTGGCGCCGGCAATTGCGGCAGGTAATGCAACCGTCCTTAAGCCAGCGGAGTTAACTCCACTGACAGGCGCGTTGTTGTGCGAACTGTTGATCGAAGCTGGATTGCCCGATGGGGCGATCAATCTTATTCAAGGGCCAGGCGAAACTGTGGGTGATGCGTTGGTCCGGGACCGCCGCGTCGCGAAAATTACATTCACTGGCAGCCCGGACACCGCGCGCATCATCACTTCACACGCCGGTCTAAAACGCGTGACTCTGGAACTTGGCAATACCGGGCCGGTGATCGTGTCTGAGGACGCAGACCTCGATCTGGTCGCGAGCAAGTGTGCTTTGGGCGCGTTTTATAATTCCGGGCAAGTTTGCGTCTCGGTGCAGCGTATCTATGCGGTTCCTTCGGTCATCGAAGAATTGACCGAGCGTTTTGTCGAGAAGACCAAGCAACTCGTCGTCGGTGATCCGTTAGATGATGCGACGGATGTCGGCCCGATGATTCAGCAGCAAGAAGCCGAGCGTATCGAGCAATGGGTTTGCGAAGCAAAACAAAGCGGCGCCAAAGCATTGACCGGTGACCGCCGTGAAGGGTCGGTTTACTGGCCGACGATTTTGCGAGACGTGAACGCATCGATGAAGGTGATGCGAAACGAAGTCTTTGCGCCTGTTGCGTCGATCCTTCCATGCGATAATTTCGACGAAGCACTCACGCAAGCCGATCAGACCGATTACGGATTACAGGCTTCAGTGTTTACTCGCGACATCGACCGGATGCTCAATGCCATCGAACGACTCAATTTCGGCGGAATCATCGTCAACGACACGCCGAATTTCCGTGCCGACCACATGCCCTACGGTGGAAATCGAATCAGCGGCATCGGTCGCGAAGGTCTCCGGTACGCCATCGAAGAAATGACCAACATCCAGATGGTGGCGATTCGACGAGGTTCCTAATAATTCTCGGTTTTGCTGTCGCGCTGTAATAAAGGAAAGTAAAGAATGAAAACTGTCTCGGTAGTTCTGGAAGAAATGGGGCGACCTGCGCCCTATGCGGACTCGAAACCGCTGGTTCTGGAAGACCTGGAATTGACCGGACCTGGGGAAGGCGAGGTGCTTGTTCAAATCAAGGCAGCAGGTCTTTGCCACTCTGACTTGTCGGTGATCAACGGCTCGAGACCGCGCGTGATGCCGATGGTTCTTGGTCACGAAGCTGCCGGAATCGTGCAGGAAGTTGGGCCGGGCGTTGTCGACTTTCAACCTGATGATCACGTTGTGTTTTCATATGTTCCGGTGTGTGGTCGCTGCACTTGCTGTCAGTCTGGTCGGGCAGCGTTGTGTGAACGCGGAGCGGTGGCGAACACTGATGGTTCGCTCCTGAGCGGTCAGCGGCATTTCAGCCGAAGTAACGGTCAGCAATTGCACCATCATCTTGGCGTTTCAGCGTTCTCTCAATACACCGTTGCGGCTCAAGAGTCGCTGGTCAAGATTTCATCTTCGTTGCCACTGGACAAGGCGGCGCTGTTTGGCTGTGCCGTGATGACTGGCGTGGGCGCGGTCGTCAATACAGCAGATGTTCAAGCGGGTCAGTCAGTCGCTGTTTTCGGAATGGGTGGTGTGGGGCTGAGTAGCATCATGGGCGCCAAAGCATCAGGCGCCTTTCCGACTATCGCGATTGACCTGCTGGACACCAAGCTTGAACTGG
>JAJDEL010000691.1 GCA_029259835.1 Planctomicrobium sp.
AGAATCACCACCGACCTGCCAACCTTTCCGGTAGTCCAGAACCAGCCCTCCTTCAGCGGCATTCGCCCCATGGCTGTGGCACTCATAGCAATATTTTTCCAGAAGCGGGAGAACCTCTTCTAGGAATTGCTTCTCTTGTTCCTTGCTCTCAAACCCATTGGCGGAATGATTGCAACTGAACAAGAGCAGTGAGACAATCACTCCGACCAGAAAGCATTGATCAGCATCTGGTCGACAACCAAATGACAGCAGCCACATGGGCACTTCTCGTTAGTAAGGGAGGTTGGAAACGAAGCGTTCTGGTAAGAAATGCTCTTCCTTCGTTGTTTTGGATAACACATCGACCAGCTTTGGGAAACTCAAGCAGTGCGTGGCGAAAAACTGATCGCCGCGAAAGATGAATCCACGAGCACCATTTTACACGAATGGGAAGAGATGCACCAAGTGCAGGCCCCTTTTCACTCCAGCGTAATTCGTAGAATGTGTGGGCTTGCTCGTCCGTTAATTCTGCTTGGTCAAGAATGTTAGTAATGAAATACAAATCCTCTGCTTCTCCAGGTAGGCGAATGAGCCGCAAGACCAACGGTGGGTGGTGCTGAGACTGAGCTTTTTGAGGCCATGAATAAACAATCCCATCTTCTTCCTTTTTCCAATAGCCCAACTTATTCAGCAGTTGAACGTTGCTTCCCCGATTTGGTTCGTACTACGAACTGATTGACACCCCTGGCCTACTTCGTGCCATCATACAGTTCTGTCTGGAAGACAGATGTTTGGCGTTTCAAGTACTCTGCCTTCGACATTGCTGGGCTGTTTTTGCTAAGGATTCCTCGCGCCTTGGCGGCATCGTTGCTGAGCAAGTCAACAGCCATCATTGCGAGCGTTTTTGCAGGGGCGATGTATCCACTTTCATGATCGGCGATGAACCAGTCAATCTGGTGATGTGCTCCTGAGGCGCCGCTCATCATTGGATGCAAAACTGGCATGATTTGACTGAGATCACCAGCATCAGTTGAGCCACCGCTATGTGGGTAGTCGCGATAGTTCCCTTCACCCAAGACTGCTCCCGCCGTGTCACGGAAGATCTCTGCGAGATCTGGATCGTTACGAAGCGGCAGATTTCCTGGTACGGTTTCGATTTCAACCTTGCATCCCAGCGCCATGGCAGCGCCACGCAACGCGCGATCAACTTTATGTGAAGCGTCGAGAATCGCATCAGGCGTCTTCGCGCGAACGTAAGTTTCCATGCAAACTTCCGACGGAATAATGTTCACGAGATCGCCACCTTTCGTAATGATGGGATGTATGCGGACGCAATCCTGATCACGAAACGTTTCTCGCTGCGCATTTATCGCAGTCAAAGCAAGCTGTGCCGCATAAAGGGCGTTGACCCCACGTTCGGGAAAGATTCCAGCATGAGATGCTTTCCCAAGAAAGCGAATGTTCTTGGCGAGGAAGCCATTCGAAGAAGGGGCAATCCCCATGCTGCCTTCGCTTACATCAGGGCTTGTTGAATGGATCATGACCGCCATGTCGATCTCATCAAAGTGACCGAGTTTGATGAGTTCCTGCTTGCCGGTCAGAAAGGAGTTTTTTCCTTCCTTGACCAATCCGACCCGGTAATTGATTTCAACATACTCTTCTGCCGGCACGGCAAAGAATACGACATTCCCTGCAAGGTGTTCGGCGATCCCTGTACCTGTGAGCGCCATTGCCGCCCCCATCAGTCCGGCGATTTGTGCGTTATGCCCGCACGCATGCGCTGCACCGGAAATCGGGTCCGCGCGCGGGTGGTCGGGTACTTGCAATGCGTCTAATTCACCCATCAGAGCAATTGTTGGCCCCTCCTTTGCTCCTCGCAACACGGCCTTGACTCCCGTTATTGCAAGGCCGTCTTCGAATGTGAGACCGACTTGATCGAAAGTTTGTTTCACTCGTTCGGCGGTTTGTGTTTCCTTAAATCCCAACTCCGGCGCATCCATGATCGATTCGCCGATGTTGATGATGTCATCTCGCCGCCGGTCGATGGATGTGCAAATTTCGGATTTCCAAGTCGTAGACTCTGTCATCATCTTTAAGTCCTGAGGGATATGCCTTTGGGGAACAATCTCGTATTCCGCGAACCGGCAGAGTATGCTGGAGAACGGGAGAATGTTAGCCGCATGTCATTGAATACGACAGATGTCTTCTGATCGTACTGTCGCGAGAAAAAGTGCAAACTGAAGTCTTTGGAGTCAATCTCAATGACTATTGACGCATTGCTTGAAAATTCATCTCCAACCACAGGCAGTCGAAGTGTCGTTTGCCTTGTACTACAACAAGACGGTCTGACGCGCCACTTTTCCGGCAGCTAACTCATCGAAGGCGGCGTTAATTTCGGTCAAGTCTAAGGTGGACGATTGCAACAGGTCAACGGGCAGGATTCCAGCTTCGTACATGGCAATGAAACGGGGGATGTCGCGGCGAGGGACCGAAGATCCCATGTAAGATCCCATGATGGTACGTTCTTCGGCAACGAGACTCACAGCAGAGATCGAGAGCATCTTGCTCGGATGCGGCAATCCCATGCAGATCGTTTTTCCACCACGAACTGTCGCGGCATAAGCCTGAGCGAGAACCATCTCACTGCCGACCGCCTCGAACGTTGCCGACGCACCACCACCGGTGATGTTTTTTACTTCCTCGACCGCGTCTTGTTTA
>JAJDEL010000692.1 GCA_029259835.1 Planctomicrobium sp.
TCGTGCAGAAGCCCTCAATCGGCTGGAAGGCTTTGATCTTTCCAGTCAACCTAAATATCTTGCTGCTCTCAACGCTGCTCTTGAAGCCAACAAGGGGACCACGCAGTTCATTAAGTTGGTCGAAAAATTCAGCGTCAAAGACCACTACCCACAACTCCTCACAATGGCTCAGGCCGCACCAAATTCACAAATTGCAGTCGATGCGATCACTGCCCTGTTCAACCGAAAGCAATTCGGACTGATTAGAGAAGCGATCAACAATGATGATCGTGAATCGGTCGAGAAAACATTCGCCGCCCTCACCACGACTGCAAATGGACGCAGTGTCGGTCCATTGCTGGAACTGGTCAAGAATTCGTCTAGCCCGCTATGGGCACGTCGCGGAGCAGTGAAATCGCTCGGATCATCCTTGCCCGGCGCTAAAGCACTCCTCGAAATGGCTCAGAAGAAAGAGTACGCTCCACAACTCAAAGATTCTCTCGCAGTCACGCTTAATACTGTCCAGTGGAAAGTTATCACGGAACCAGCAGCAAAACTCTTCCCACCACCACCAGGCAAAGAGAACAAGCCTATTCCGTCGATTACACAGCTCATCGGCATGAAAGGGAATCTTCCTAACGGCAGAGTTGTCTTCAACACAACAGGCACCTGTAACAAATGCCATAAGGTGAACGGAATAGGTCAGGAAGTTGGCCCGGACCTCTCCGAAACCGGCAAAAAACTGAGCCGGTCGGCACTGTTTGAATCAATCCTTTACCCATCCGCCGGTATCAGTCACAACTTCGAAAACTGGCTCGTCGTCACCGAAGATGGTCAATCCATCAGCGGTCTGCTTGTGAGCGAAACCGCTGCTGAAGTCAAACTCAAAGACGAAAAAGGAATCCTCCGCACGATTCCGGCCGCGTCCATCGAAGCGAAGAAAAAACAAGATATCTCCCTGATGCCTGCCGACCTGCAAAAATTATTGACCGTTCAGGAATTGGTCGACATCGTTGAATACGTGCAAAGCTTGAAAGTGAAGCGTTAGGAGAGAGGCAAAAAACTGCAACCTGATTCGGAAGTGAGATGTTTCGTTTGAAATGCCTAAGGGGCATTCTCACAAACACCTATTCCGGATAGTGACGCTGCGCAGCGACTCTGCTGCTTTTTCAAAACGGCAGAGTTTAATGTACGAAGATCATATCGCTCTTGGCTCTACTTATTTCACAACATACTTGAGCCGCAGAAGATTAAGACTGGTCTCAGGATGAATTTTTTCTTCCGTTTGAACGAACCCATATTTTTCGTAGAAACTCCGACCGATCACGTTGTCTTGAAAGACCTCGACATCAAGTTCGTCTCGCATGGTGCATGCGTGATCGACAAGAGCGCGTCCGATGCCGCGTCCGTGGAGCTTCGGATCCAGAAAAAGACCGCCAATTTCGTTTTCAAACAAAGAAATGAAGCCGACGACGGAGCCATCAGTTTCCCACACCGACGTTTCCGTCATGGGGAGATAAACATTTTTAATCTGGTCGCGGACACCATTCTGGAACTCCTCGCTCAAAAATGGATGCGCCAGAGCAGAAGCCGCATCCCACGCTGCAAGGACAGCTTCAACATCTTCACCTCGATACTCACGAATCACACTTCTCTCCAAGATTTTTCACCGAAAAACAAAGTGTGACTCAAGCTAATGAATAGAAAATGCTACCGATAGCTGAATTTAACAACACTCATCAGGGTGATCGCCATGCTGCTTTTCTGAAAGTGCATAACGAACTACAAACTGAAAATTCCGATTTAATTTCACTCATTCTCTTGCCGTATGACCTCAACTCCACTGAGAAGCGATTGTCCTTTTTGTGCAGAGAGACTCAGGGTGAGAGCACCGGTGACTTCGACATCTTTCACTTGCCGGACAATCCCAACCATTGAGCCGCCAGTTTCTGCGAGAATATCGAACTTGCTAAGGACAGGTTTGCCTTGAATCGAGATCGTTTGTACTCGCTCGCCAGCATGAACATCATCTGGTTCTGCGAAATAGAGTCGGACGGTGTAACGACCGGGCTTCAAATCGTTGAGCGATAATTCCTGAAGTCCCTCAACTGCCGAAGCGGAAACCCAGGGCCGCGATTGGTCTCCTTTCATCCAGATGCTGTGATGGTATCGGTACGTCAGTTTTTCTGGAGATGTTTCCACTCGGATCTTTGGAGAAGGGCCGCCGACGGATGGGAAGTCGAGCCACAATGTGCCATCGCGGGTCATTCGATCCCCAGGTGCCCCAAAGTTCAGTCCGATTCGCTGGATCGATTTCGGTTTGATTTCACTCTCTCCCCACGATGACCATTGTTCGTGGCTTTCCGGCATTGCGACGAGTGACATCGCCGTGGGCAGTGGATAGCTACACGTGCAGCCTTCAAAGAAATACGGAACATTGAGCAACCCGCCAGCTGGGATAATACTGTTTGTGCACCCACTACGCGGACCGCTGAGGAAAACGGTGCCGCTCTCCAATGTTTTATCGTAGAACGCTGCCGTTCCGCTTCGCAGCGTAAAGAATTGTCCATAGTCGACTCCTCCATCGCAGCCATACGTTTTCGGAAACGCACGCGGTTCCGTCTCGCCTGTGAGTGGATTCGTCCGTTCACCAACCACGGGCTGCTTTGGACTCCAATCGTCTTTTTGACGTGGTGGTCGGTATTGACTCGGTTCCGATTTCGTTGGATCTGTTTCAGGATGCCGCGCTCGCAGTTCTGATTCTTCCGAAGCGTCAAGGACTCGGCCTGTGTACATATCAGAAAGGACAGGTCGCAGCAGTGGGTAGTCGGTCGCGTTGCCTCCTTTCCCACGCGGTGCGTGCCAGTTCTTCGGGCGGGAAATCATGACTCCGTCGGTAAATACTGGCTGCGGGGAGCGTTTGAAGTGTGCGAGCGTGTCATCGAACCAAACAACTCCCAACGGAAACCGAACCAGTTCGTCCGGGCTGAGTTCCCAGTTGCCAGTATAGTTAGCGGTGCCTGGAAGCGCGCCAACTCTTCGAATGAGAATTTCTCCTTCAGCATCGTCGATTTCAAAGTTGCCCGGCTTTAGAGTTTGAACGCTTTTACTGATCTCATCTTTATTACGAGTCTGAGTTTCAAGTGCGGCAATCCCTCCAAATGGCCGCAATGATTTCAATAATTCTTCTCGGAGAGTTGTGACTCTCTCCGGTGTTTCTGAGGTGATTAGCGTGGCAATGTATGGCGGCAGGGTAATTTGGTCGAGGTCGCTTTCAGTGACTGCCGCACGAATTCCATAGAGACCCGCCTGGATTAACTCGCGGCGCAGTTTCCGTACGCGAGTATGGTCATCATCAATCGCAACAACATGAAACTGCGATTCCTGTAGTAATGCCTTAACGAGCGAACCATCATTCAAACCAATGACAAATGCGTACCCGTGAGGACCGGTCGATTCTGCGATGAGATTCTTAACAGATTCACTCGCTTGAGGTGTGGTT
>JAJDEL010000693.1 GCA_029259835.1 Planctomicrobium sp.
CCTCAAAAATGCCTGGGTTTTCTGAAATGCTCCGCATCGAAGGGCATCGACGTTTCTTTCCAGAGACGACGTTTCGCGATTTTTCCGTGGTCATCATCGCGCCACATGCGAGTCGTCGTGACATCCTGCGACAATGCGTCCTGCGGCATGCTGATGAACATCCCGAACTGTGGCTGTTCGTCGATGTGACCGAGTTCACACCCGAATCCGCGTTGTTCGGAAAAATTGTCTACGACTGCGATAGCGAGTTGGGTTCGCTGGTGAACACTCCAGCATCCACACAGCATGAAACCACATGCAGGGACGCACGATGAATCAAAACCAAAGCGAGTTTCGAAAAAAGAATGAATGGGGGGGCAACTTGCTCGCCCCACCGGGGCGAGTGCCGACACGCCAAAACGATCAAGAGAAGAATCGAACGGATGTGTCAACGTGGTCGGCAGGGGTTGCTAGGGGCGAGAGCCCCTGGCTGATTGGCGTGGGCGGAACCGTGGTGTGGAGCGACGCACCCATTGAAGGGAAGGAGTCGTGCGAGCAACGCGAGAACGACACCTTCCTATTTTTAGCCACCCAGGGCAATCAGCCAGGGGAAGACGACCAACGGGAGGAACGTCCCTGGCAACCCCAAGTTGGGGAGGGGAAACAACATACAGCACACAAGACGATCAGGCTCATGCCCCTTCACTGTACCCCCGGAGGACCACCAAAGGGTGTAGTAAAGGGCCTACTAAAGGGCCGGGTCGGGGGCTGGAAACATTGGACACAAAACTCTCCTCAAAGAAGAGGGAACGTTGCTGGAAAAACCTCAGACCACCATCACTTAGAATCGTGGAACAACAACAGAGACGCACAAGACTTCAAAGAGGTCACTTTAGGATTCACCACTTGTGTTTCACGAGTGGACCACCGACCACGCACCAACCCGCTACAAACTCGAATGCGATCAGGGTCGCATTCAGAATCGCAGCGGCGTGTGGATTTTTATAATCAATTCCCCCTTTCACCATGAACAAGGATGTTCCCAACAAACCGATTGAAACATTCAATGCACTCGGCATTTCCGTCAAAGTGTTTGAGAATGTTTCAGACAAAGGTGCTCATTACGACCGTGTACAAATTGTGCGCACGTATCGTGATGGCGATACCTTCAAAACGACATCGACGTTTTCAGTCGAAGAATTGCCTATTGTGGAATCATTCGCTCGCAAAGCGTATGAACTCTGCTTAAGCCGACGAACTGAAGCACAAAAGAATCGATCGCAGAATTGAAATCAATTTGGAGCCGACAGCCCTGACTGTCAGCTCCGTTGCGAGAGAGACTGATTCGATGACCGAGTCTGTGAGAAACTGGCTGCGTGATGACACCTGCCACGGTCTCCGGACGACCTTCAAAACGTTTCCGAGATTCCAGTCGCTTTCACTGATGAAATCTCACACTTTTTAAAACCATCCTGAAACTTTGGATTTGATTCGCTTGTTCAAACTCTGGCGTTATTCCTGATCGTTTCGGTACCGGTTTTAAATATTGAAATAATAATCTTCCAGCGGCGAGTTGTGAGTGCGTGTTGACGCCACCAGCAGGCCCGGAGTCGCTTAAGCATGCGATGACAAAAATGCATGCCACGTAGCCGATGCATTCTTTTCCTGTCCTCGGCCTGTACTCACTCATCAACTCTCAAGGAATGAAAATGAAAGTTTCACTGACACTCTGGCACGATTCAGCAACTTGCACCTGGTGTGAGAAAGACAAAGAGTGTGTCACCACCGATTTTGGTGATGGATTCATCAGGAATTCGAACCTCTGCTGGGCTTGTCTCAGAAAAGCGATGAAAGTCCGTGCAAAACAAACAGAAAAAACTCCTGAATCACCCAGCCAGTAATCGATTTTCCGCGCAGGGACGGAATGTATTGATTACTGGTTGGGCATTTTTCCCATTCTTTTTCCCCCGACTATTATGGAGAACGTATTGAAAAAGATCGTTTCATGGAGTCAACAGTGCCCAGATCAGTCACCAGCACCTCACTGCTGGGACGAATCTGACTCTGTTTTCCAGGCAACCTGTGAACACCTTTCGGTTGAAGTTTTGACAGGGTACTGCGTTCGATCAGATGCTCGTGGTTACATCGTTGCAGTTTCCAGAGATGGTGAACTGATCCTCTTGCTTCATCGCGAGGAAATCGAAGCCGCCACAAGCTTGATCGAGCAAAGTTGTGCAGCGATCTACGAAAATGAAGTTGGTTTGCTGAACATGACAGCAAACTAAACCAGAACGGCTATCGATCTGTTCTGAAACACATCAATTCCGGGGACTGATCCCTGTCAGTTCCCGTTGTTGTGCCTCTCCTGATTGGAATTTGAATGGAAGTCTGGCGGCATTGGTCAGCGTTGCATTGCGACTTTTCGCAGTGGTGACCCACCATCGGCTACGGACTGTTTTCCTCATTTTGCTGGCGCGTCTGTCTCTCCTGATGCTCCACTCTCTATTTCACGTTGCAAAGAAGTCAACAATTTGGTTGCGCACGTTGATGAGTTCAGGCAGCGTGATGGTCTTCAAGCATGTTGTTTGAAGACGCGAATCAGGTTTCAGTCACGAAAGGTCGCTCCCATGAGCACTCGTCAACCCGACAAAGTCATTCGAATTGGTTTCGTCTCCGCTTCAATCTTCGGTAACGAAATTGAGCATGAAGGTGGAAGTCGAAAGTTTCACTCGGTCGTCATCCAAAAACGATACAGCGAGGGTGAGAAAGTGAAATACACCAGTTCGTTCTCACTCAGCGAACTCCCACTCGCCATCCGTGTTCTCACCTTGGCCCAAACCTGGGTCGAAGAACGAGAAGCCGACGTCGATCTCTCCAATTGACTTCCATTCGCACTCCCCAGCGAGTTCTCTTCTTGAGAACTCGCTGGCTATTCACTCCGCAGTCCATAGGGAGAATTGCTATGAAAAAAAACGTGCTACCGATGCAGAAAATGATTGCTTTTGAACAATGTCGTTTGAGTGATGTAGACACGGTTGATCTGTTTCAACAACTCATTGACAGTGGCGCTGCCTGGACGTTGCAGGGAATGTATGGCCGGATTGCTCAACAGTTCATTCAATCTTGGCGTCTGCCATCCCGCTCCCACATTGGGTTGTGAGACAACGCAGGATCAATCCGATGTTACTTAGCGTTCAACAAGTCGCTGATCGACTGCAAGTCAGCCCGTCATGCGTTTATCAGCTGATAGATTCAGGCAAATTGAGTCACCACCGCATTGGCGTTGCTCGCGGCACCATTCGAGTCAGTGAAGATGATCTCACGACATACCTGGAAGATAGCCGTACCGAATCTGCCAACGAAAAATTGCCTGAGCCACGCCCCAAGCGAGCGAAGCTCAAGCATTTGAAAATTTGAACCGATTTATCCAGCAGCTTTACGAATCTGCTGGAGGAGATTGTCTGGATTATGAGAAAGATGTTGATACACCCTCGCCAGCATCGTTGTGTCCTTGTGTCCCATCAATACCGAAACAGTGATGGGGTCGAGACCGCTTTCCAGCATACGAGTCGCGAAGCTGTGTCGGAAAAGGTAGAGACAGTATTTCGTCCCCAGCTTTTTCTTGAGGCGAAAGAACCGACAGTTCACCGAGTACGGCGTCCAAGGATTTCCATCTTTATTACGGAAAATTGGCCCTTCTGGATTCGAATTCAATATTCGTTCGGTGATTTCCAACGCCCGGTCGGACAAATACACAACGCGAATTTGACGTTTTCCTTTCGCTTCTTCTTTTGGGAAGACCCAGCGAGAGTTTTTAACGTCAACGTGCCGAGCTTCCACCGCCAAAATCTCTTGCGGTCTCGCTCCAGTTTCCCACGCAGTGACAAGCAGATCCTGAAAAAAAAGATCGGTGGCTCGACTAAGGATCACGTCAAAAATCTCCTGAGTAATCAAGAGATCACGGCTTCCTTGTTGAGGCTTTTCGACATGGGCGATTGGGTTCTGCTCGATCAATCCCATTTTCTCAGCCCATCTCATTGGTCGCTGAATCGCGATGATACAGCCTCTGATGTGTCCATCCGACCAATTCGGATGGGCATCAACCCACTGTTGAATGTGATACGGCTTCAATTGCTTGACGGAAAGACCGTCTGGGATGGTGTCGATGAACCATTGGCACCGTTCGAGGTACCAGTCGTACGTTCGTTTGGCTCGATGCTTCAAGCACCATTCGAGGTAGGCATCAATAATCGATGCGACAGACTCTGCTTTAACCGGTTTTTGAGACACCGATTCCGAGTTGGCCATCAACTCATGAAACAACAAAAACGCAGCTTTGCGTTCTGGACCGAGATTGTGTCGTTGTCCGTGGACAGTGACAAACCAACTCTTGCGGTCTTTTCGATACCACGGTTTAGGGGTACGAGCCATATCAAACCTTCCAATCCTGAGTTCAAGAAATACT
Organism: Planctomicrobium sp.; assembly: GCA_029259835.1. Classification (GTDB taxonomy): domain Bacteria; phylum Planctomycetota; class Planctomycetia; order Planctomycetales; family Planctomycetaceae; genus Thalassoglobus. Next base: position 4,445 of record JAJDEL010000693.1, read on the forward strand.
CAGAGCAGGCTGAAAGGCTTGTTCCCCTCATCACGGTTGCAGCCGTGGTGAGGGCTTATTCTGTACCGAAATTCTGTACCAGTGAGTTTTAAAAGTCAAGGACTCGTCGTAAGTCCTTTGATACCAAATGGGGCTGGCGGGACTCGAACCCACAACCAACGGATTATGAGTCCGCTGCTCTAACCGATTGAGCTACAGCCCCCATGTGTCGGGCAATCTACTTACGAATGAATTGAGTCGCAAGTCTCTGAGGGAACTAGAGAATCATGTGTGGAGACTACTCAATGACAATACCTGTCTTGATACCGCAAGGTTCACAGAAAATTTCATGTTGAGGAAACAACTTTCAGAGGCTCCTTTTCTCATTTCTCACAGATTTTGGGATCTAGTAAAAAGATTCAAGAAAAAACGGCTGCGGGCAAGAAAATCCGCTTCGTACAGCAAGGGACTTTCGGTGAGAGACGGGTTGGCCATAAATCGGGTTCGCGCCTTTGGCGAACGAACGAAATTATGTCTTCACTCCACTCAAAATGTGGGTTGCTGCTCAAAGACCAGATATCAAC
>JAJDEL010000694.1 GCA_029259835.1 Planctomicrobium sp.
CGAAACACCCATCGATCCACCGACTTGCGGAACAAGATCAGGCCCACCCGGCAACGCAAATGCCGTTAATCCATTAGATTTACGACCGGTCACGCTGAAGTATCCATTCGAGCGAATCGCCCAGTCCGACATCAATGCTTCCGCACCGAACCCGACCGATTGAAATGCGTGTTCCGAGACTCCATTCGTATATTCGCGATGGTTGTAGTAAGCATTTCCACCAAGAACCAAGCCGCCCATGTCTTGACGATACCCGACGCCAATGTCGCCACTCCAGTTGCCAGAGTCGTAATTCACATTCCCGTGACCATCGATAAACAGGATGCTACCTGGATCTTCAAAAATCGCCATGAACGCACCAGCGCGGTAGTACCCATCCTGCACACCTGGTTGATTTCCACCAACGCCGCCAGCTTCAAAGCGGATCGGGCTATCGTTGAGATAGTTCCAGTCAATCTGCTGAGCCTGAGCCGATCCATCCAACATTGCAGCAGAAGCAAAAGTTGCCACTGCAAAAGCTTTCAATGATTTCATTGTCGGTCGAAATTTCATGTGACGTTTCCTTCGTCAGGTCAGTGCAGCCCATCATGAGATGCAGAATGAATATGTGGGGCTCATAGCGTTTTCCTTCATCGGTATGGAGATCATTTTGTGGTAACCGATCCTTGTAAAACTTGTCTTTGTCAGCAATTTCCCTCAAGTATCGAAAACTTCGTGTCTCCAAACTTACGATAATGTTTTTTGAAACCACCCCGCATCGGCACTATCCGCCGATGCTTACGGTCAAGAACGTGACTTGCTCATTGAGTCTCACGACACGCCTCTGGTATGCTCCGCGAAAATCGATTTAGACATAGGAGCGAATCATGTGGAACGGTAGTCGACGAAAATTTCTGGAAACGACTTCGGTACTCGCTGCCGGGAGTTTGTTCGGTTCTTCACTACTGGCTCAAACGCCCTTGGGGCAGCGACCGCAACAGCACAAATCGGTGAAGGTTCTCTTCCCCCGCGACCGAATTCCGATGACATTCATCATTGATGATTCGACCTGTCTGGTAAACATGGGCCACTTTTGCATTCCACAGTTTCATGCTTGTTACCCGAACCGAGAAGTCTACAATAAGCCCTGGTACACATTTCCCCGCGAGATTCCAGACAGTTTCGTGCGCGAGTTCGGAGAATGGTGCGCCGAGAATGGCGTCAAAGGGAAGTACAGCATCGTTCCTTACCCTTCATGCGTCGGCTGGATGGACCGTGAACTCCCCGGCTGGTCCCGAAAAGCTCTTCAGGACAGCTTAAAGCTTGTCCGTGACTTGATGTTGCCAAACTGGGACATTCACCCGGAGATGATTACCCACACACGGGTCATCAATCTCAAAACCGGTCGCCCGTTCGACGAAATCAGTCCGGCGACAATGGAAAACTCTTACCCTCAGGAAGACAAAAGCGTCGACGAGTTAGCTGCATACCTCGCTTACGCACTGCAAATTTTGAAGAACTGCGGACTGCCATGTGAAGGCGTCACCACTCCAGGTGGATTCGGGAACAAAGTGAAGCCAAAACTCTCCCTCGCAGTTCAGCAAGCCGTGCGCGATGTCTTTCAATCCGAGATCCCGCACCTCTTCAAGTATGTCGTTGGCGCAGGTGAGAGCACCGAACCGAGCGTCGAGCATGTCTCTGGACTAGGAACAGATGACATCAACCTCACTGTCAACATCCCGGCTGGGACTGGCGACTGGTTCGGCGGCTGGGAAGGAGACGTCACCCCGCAACCGGACCGCTACGCGACAGAGGATGCCTCTTCTGGCCGGTTGGTTGAACTTATAGAACAAGGTCAACCAGGTTTCTTCCTGTGCCACTGGCCTGGAATGTATTCGAACGGAACGAAGAACGGCTTCCATACTTTCCAGCGCGTCGTGAATTCCATCCACTCAAAGTACCGCGACCGCGTCTACTGGATGAAACTCAGCGAAATCTCCCGCTACTGGGCTGCAAAGGAATTGACCGAGATCAAAAAGAACGGCAACACCATCACTCTGAACGCACCGTTCGCCACGACCAATTTCACGATCAGTGCGGTATCAACTCAGGCTTCTCCACAAATCACTGCTGCTCAAAAGCAAATCGCTCTCTCCGAAGTCCGCAACCGTTCAATGTTGAAACCAGGAACCTGGCATCGCGACGGGAAAAGCTCGACTCTCTGCTTCGATCTCCCGAAAGGCAAGACGACAATTCGTATGGCGTAGTCGTGCAAGTCTAGTTTTTGACCTCTAAGCACGTGACGAAAACCAAGAATCCCAACGCCACCCAGTTTCAGTTTGACGAGATTTTCGGCGGGAATGATTATTAATTATTATCAACATTCCACACCCCAATAATCCACATAGTGAATCTTTACCAAGGAAGCATTACACATAAATTAAATAAACCCAAAACTGCTATTGCGACAAACAGGACTCGCTTTTAGTATTCCGAAAACACATGGAGGAAAAATGGCACTTATCACAAACGTTTGCCCATACTGCAGTAACATATTGAAAGTTGACCGCATGCAGTGCGGTTGCTGTGAAGTTGTCATCGAGGCGGAATTCCCGGTGTCACGGCTTGGTAACCTGCCAACTGAACATCAACGATTTATTGAAATGTTCATTCTGGCGGCTGGCAATTTCAAGGAGATCGCCAAGCTGACTGGCGTTTCCTATCCGACAGTCCGATCACGCCTCAACAAAATCATCGATTCAGTCCGTGACGAAATCGGGAAAGAGGTCTCCACGGCAGGGACTCCACTGGATGCTGTGATTCCGATTGCTGAAGAAGAAAAAACCACAAAGTCAAATTCTCTTGTTTCCCAAACAGCGGGAAGGCTCATCAAGAGCATTTGAATTGAGTAAGTCAAATTTACGTTCCGATGACTTTCGAAAAGGAGTTCAAAAATGCAAACAACTCATGCGATTCATGAAGATGATCGACTCAACTCGGTCTTGCAGCAGGACCAAGTGCTTGTCACTTCTCTGAAAAGCGAAGACCGTCGACGAAAACGAAAGCGACTGACGCTTGGCCTGCTGATGTTGATATTCGGTGCAGGCATGGGCTTGCTCTTCACACAATCGGGCCATGCTTCACCGGGAGAAGATCTCGCTGCCGAGGGTTGGGAGTTATGGAAAGAACGACGAATCGTCGAAGCCGAAGAAAAGTTTGCCGAAGCAGTAAAAATCGCTCCAGAATCGACAAGTGCATGGAATGGTTTAGGGTGGGCAAGACTCAATCAGGGGAAAAGCTCGAGTGCGCTTGACGCGTTCGAGAAATGCCTGGAGATCGAACCTTCTGTGGGAGCCGCATTGAATGGAGCCGGGCAGGCGTTACTGTCTCTTCGAAAATACGATGAAGCAAAAACATATCTACTAAAATGTGCTCCACTTGCTCCGGCCTCCTGGTATGGCTTGGCACGAGTCTCGCTGCTTCAAGGTGACTTCGACGAGGCTGTTAAATGGTCGCAGAAAGTTGTCAACGTAGATCCTCAAAACACAGTCGCCGCTAAAATTCTTGCTGCTGCTAAGAATCAAAAAATCCCAGATGACCTCCAGCGTCTCATCGAGCCACCTGCGCGTAGAAGTGTGGAAGCCCTGAAAGGCTGGCAGTTCATCAACAGTGGTCGTGCGACTGAAGCAAAGGCTCACTTCCAGAAGCTACTGGAAAAGACCCCGAACGACTTTGACGCGATGTGTGGATTGGCATTCAGCCTGTTAAATCTCGGCAACGTTGAGGAAGCAAAACCCTATTTTGAAAAGTGCATTGCTGAGAAAAAGAATAATCTGGGAGCGATCAATGGCCTTGCTCGCTGCTTGAAAATTGAAGGGAAAACCGAGGAAGCAATCAAGCTTTGGAAGGACATGGATGAGACGGTTGGTCATATCAATGCAGGGACTGCTGGGCTTGCCTACACCTACCTCGAACAGGGAGAATTCAAACTTGCCATCCCCTATTTTGAACGACTCGTGGCAGCCGCACCTGATCGCAAAGAATTCCAACTTCGTCTGAATGCCGCTGAAATTGGTTTGAAAAACGCGAAGTAAACAGCCAACAGTGCGGGTATGAACCGGAACGAGGTTGAGAATGGCTATCCATTCCTAACCTGTTCCGGTTTTCTTATTGATAAACACGAACTTTCTGAGACAATCGGTCGACATGGCGCGTCATTGTAGCCAAATGCTCGCATTCCCATTAAACAAGAGACGTTCCAATGAAACCTCTTTTCGCCTTCGTATTAGCAATCCTGATCCCCACGGTTTGTTTTGCCCTGGCAACATCTGAAGTTGGCAACAAACCGCTTTCCAAAGCGAATTACACCGACTGGCCAGGGCTTGTTGATGCGGTCAATGACGACTCACGGGTGTATCAAGTTTGGGTCAATGGGGGTGAGACATTCTCATACGCTGGTGATACTGCGTCGGCGAATCGCGTTCTCAAAGAGTTTGCAGAAACCAAAGTCCCCAAACTGGAACTTGTGATTTTACCGGGACCCGGTTCAAATGTGACAATCGAAAAGAAGCCGGTGACAATTGACTATCGAATTGAAGTCGCTGGAGGCATCACTCGAGCAGCACTCCTACGGGGTGGGCTTTCAAAAGTCCAAAATATTCACCCCACAATGACGATTTACATTACAGAAAACATCGATTTACAGAAATTGGCCATCCCGTCTGGACTGGTCATTTCGCAACTCTCTGACGTTGAGTCTCGCTACGAAACTGCTCTGGAAGACGATGATCCCCGTGTCCGTCAACATGCTGAAATATGGATGAAGGCGCTCAACAAAGAATTCCGCCGGCAAGGTGAAAAATTCAAGCTACTGGAAAAACAAATCACAGAGATTGAAACATTCGTGGCTCAGCATCAGAAAAATTCCGTCTCAGAATAGCTGGTGACTCATCGCTCAACTGGCGTGATCTTCGCGACTTCAGGCTTTCCCTGAATGTGCTGAACTTCTCGATCGATAAGAATTTCCGGAACAGGTGCGAACTTGCCATTATTCAGATCGATGACAGGTTGCATCACGACTGTTTGTTCCATTGCTTGCTCAGCACCTCCATCTTCATCTTCCAAAGGAATGTTGAGGATCACTTCAAATAATGGGCCATCAATCGCCTTCGCTTCTTCTTCATAAAGCCAGACAATTGGATGAAAGCCCTTGATCCAGGTGTAACCAAATCGCCCAGATCCAATTGCCACGACACCATATTCTGCTCCATACAGCGGTGATAACTGAGAAGCCCTGACGTGTTTTTTGAGCGTCGCGTTTGATTCGAGGTCTCGATACTCCAATTCGTAATCGCGAATTACAAAGTTATGAGTTGTCTCCCAAAACTCAACAATTTGAAAAGGCTTAAATGTCGCCGGAGCAAAATCGAGACGCGTGTTCAGAATGAATAACAAAAGTGGAGCCGCAAACGCACCCAGAATCCCGATTCCGATAAAAGACGCAACAGGGCTGCTCGATTCTGGAGTCGGTTTCCTGAGACCTACTCCCAACAGGCCGCCGAGAAGAAACCCGCCGACAGCCAGGCCGACAGGTAGTTTCCAGTCGCCTCCGGTTGGAAAAGAGAACATCAACACGTCAAAGCCTGCCATCACAAGCAAGACGACAAACGAAATGAGGAACGTGATCATCAACGCCGTAAAAGGTGATGTCCCTTCCAGCGGCTGACCGTTTTTGAGAATGAATTCACGCTCTGGATCGAGTCCCAGAAATCCGTAAACAGTCAGCGTTTTATCTTCCTTGCCTGGGTGGTAAACCAACGTAACATAATCCCCCTGCTTCAGGGTGCAGGACATCTGCTGCTCTTTTCCTCTCGACCAATGTTCTAGTTCAGGGACATCAGAAAAGACAAACTCATCGGTTACTGGATGGCGATACGCAACTCTCGCGACATGCTGGAACGCGGGTGCGTCCTGCGTTCCTGTCAGCACTGGCTGGCAATCAATAACGCGCCCAATGATCGGTTCTCCTTGCTTCACATAGGCATAACGCCCAGAGTTCACAATCCCTAATACAAATTGCAAAACCCCTATTCCGATCAATCCAAAACCGATCCAGTGCAACCCCTTCAACGGCAGAATGTAGAAGCTCAACCCCCGAACAAATGGAATTGGTGAGAAAACAACACACATAATCCCCAACGCAATCAGGGAAAAGATCAAACCTTTCCGGCGTTTTGAATGTGATCCAGTCCGCAGATATTTCGGGATTGGCCTGGGACGCTCTGGCTCAAATTCTTCCCCATGGTCGAATTCAGAAGGTGGATCGAATGGACCAAGATCGATCATGGTCGAGCCTGCATCTTCCGCACTAGAAGGCGCGGAAGTTGCAGAACCTTCACTTAACGGTTGGTCGTCAGGGACTTGAGACTGCTCTGGTGGAAACGATGCCATGGTTATCCTTATGGTGGGTGCGTCTTGCCTGGACACATTTTGTGCTTCCCTTACAGAGACGTCAACAATAAGCGTGCGGAAGAGTGTGCGAAGATTACAGGGATCAGTAAACTCAATGAATGACACCTTTCATTTTCGGCTTCATCTCCTCGAGCCTGACAGATAAACTCTGCGAACAACACCCAAACTATTTCATCTTCGATAGAACCGTTTTGTCAATTCATCATTGTGAAACAATGTCTCGTTCTTACATTTTCCTTCTACTGTTTGTTACCGCTTGCGGTCGGAGTACAACGACTCCGTCGGAAACGAAGCATGTTGCTCCGA
>JAJDEL010000695.1 GCA_029259835.1 Planctomicrobium sp.
ATGAACAATCTCGCAGGCAATGCCAAACGGAAAGCAACTCAAAGTGAACTGACTGCAGAGTTGCGATCCCAAGCCAAACGTACTGGGGATACGTTTCCACTGAAGCCCAAGAGCGCGCAGCCAACTTACACAGAAGCAGAAGCCAAAGCGGCGCGAGGATAAAACACATCTTCCGTGACCCTGAAAGGTTCCGAACACTCAAGCCGAGATTGATTCATGAAACTGTCATTATCATTGTGCCTGTTGGTCGCATTCTCAGAAGGCGCTCTGGCGGAGGATCTTCCCAAAGGAACGGCTCGGGTTGATTTCTTTGGCTACAAAGATTGCGTCAAACTGGAGAATGAAACGACTCGCGTTGTGCTTTGTCATCAGGCAGGTGGGAGGGTGTTGGATTATTCTTTGAATGGCACAAATGTAATTTACCTTGACCCTGAAGCGGCAGGCGCCTCAGGCAAATCTGGTCGCGGGATGACAGGTGGTCGATTCGACATTGGGCCAGAGCAAATCGTTCCGCGGCGAAATCTCCTTTGGTCTGGGAAATGGACGGCGGAAATCACTGGCCCCTACTCCGCACGGATGACGAGCCAATACGACATAGCGACCGGAGTTCGTCTGATCCGGGATTTCAAACTTTCACCCGATTCGTCAGCACTTGAAGTCACTCAGACAATCCACAACCAATCCAACGAGGAAAAACAGTGGTGTCACTGGAGCCGAACATTTGCTGTCGGGAAAGGAATCGTTTTGATTCCGCTGACTGGTCAATCGAAGTATCCGAATTCGTATGTCATGTACGAAGGCAGCAATCTCATCCAGATGCGACCTGTCGATGAACAAATCAAAATCCGAGATGGGTATCTGGAAATCAAGGGCGCTCCGAAGTTCCCGAAACTTGGTATGGACACAACCGCGGGTTGGTTCACCTATCTGGCTCCAAACGACTTACTCTTCACAAAACAATTCGAGGCCGATCCCAATCGCGTCTACAACGAAGTCGCTGGCCTGACCATGTCAATCTGGTACCCCGACCGCCCCATGGTCGAACTTGAACCAATTGGCCCGAGAGAAACTCTTGCTCCCGGCAAGAAAGCCAGCTTCACTGAACATTGGACCTTACAGAAGTATCCGTTTCCAGCAACCGGAACACCGGTTGACTTGAAAAGTATCGAGAAGCTTGTAACCCCGATCTTCAACAACACTGGGCAATAATTTTTCCCAAGCCATGTGCCGCTACTGGCTTAACACGTTATGCGATCGCAATGAGCTGATTTGTCGAGTCCAGCCGTACCGATTTTGAATAGTGGTGGACGCTGATGTCCCCTTCGACAACCGTTGGGACTCGCAAGAGCAGTTCGATCCAGGTTGGTTCGTTGAACGCTGAAAACGCTAAGTTCATGCCGCCGATGAGGTCGTTTGGGTCGCAGGTCAGGTCGGGAAACAAGATTGGACCTGTGTCTGTTTGGTAGACCATATCGCGTTCGTTCGCGTTGATCGTTTTCACCGGGTAGTCCAGGACCGCAACGTATCGGTCCGAATCAATAACGGTCCGCGCATTCAAAATTCGATTCGCCAGGACGGCCTCAACGACTTTGTCTGCAGTTTCTAAAACTTCCCCTTCGACCTTGGTGAGATCAATCCGCAGGCTATCAAAGGTTTCGTCAACATCGAGTAGCTGCCGTTCTGGTTGTTCACCGAGCGAGGGCGGATAGAGCGGGACACTTTTTCCGGCACGATCAAACGCCTTGAGAACGAGCCACTGTTCACGAGAGCAGATCGGTACGAAGTCTGCATTCGGCGTCGTCCAGATATCTTCCGTTACACCCACTCGCTCGGTTTTACAATTCACACCCAAAAAAAACTCGTGCGTTGTTTCCGTTTCCGTTTCCTTGTCCGTAATCCGGCAACGGCAATCAATCGGGATCCGCGCGTTGTTGAGTGTGAACGGCGGCTGATGACTCACCGTCTTCGGCTGCTTCTTGAGCGTGTCTATCCGAAACGTAAAAAACGAACGGTGAAATTCAAGCGTTTCCATATGGTCGTGATCCAGGTGAGAAAAGTGCACGGCGAAGTAGTATGCTCAGATCTTTTCATCCTGACAATACGGACCAACCTGTACCATGTCCACATCGCGAAGCAGGGTGAGCGTGAATCAATCAAGACGGCGTGAAAGAAAATCTGACCACGACCAATCCAAACTCCTCGAAGCACGCATAAGAATTCGGCGTCGACGTGCGAGAGCTAGCCAACGCTGAGGTCAACGATTTACTTTCACGTCAAACAGACGGTTTTGATCGAGCCGCAATTGCGGTATTACAAAAGGATCGAGAACTTTACCGACGACTCGGCTAATGCGTTACCTGACACTCTCTAAGTGCGCTGTTGACAATTCGTCACGAATAGCTTGTCATACCGAATAACGACATTTGGAATAACGTCAGTAAATCGCTCGTCGCAATCGATCTAAGGGTAAGAGCATGATGAACAAACTTGCGGCGTCTTCGCTGCTGGTTCTCATTTTTTCAACCGGTTCTTGGGCGTTTTCGCAGGACGATTTGGAAAAGACCATTGAAGATGAAATTGCAGGAAAATTGGTGTTGATCCCCAAGGGTGAATTTCTGATGGGCTGCACCGAAGACGAAATCGAATCTCGCCCATCGGAACGACCACAGCATAAAGTTGTTTTTGAAAAGCCATTCTACATGGGTGCGTACGAAGTGACTTACGGAGAATTTCGTCGATTTGTCAGTGCAACTGGCTATAAAACTGAAGTGGAATTGAAACATACCGGTTCCGGTTTTGACAAAAAAATCAGAGACATCGTGAGAGGAGGCCACTATTCTTGGACAAACCCTGGCTTCAAGCAAAAAGACTCACATCCAGTCGTGAATGTAAGTTGGAATGATGCAGTTGCGTATTGCCAATGGCTGACAGATGAAGACGGGGACCATTTTTATCGACTTCCAACAGAAGCGGAGCGGGAATATGCCGGACGTGGGGGAACCTCAACCACGTATTGCTGGGGGAAAAATGCAATATCCTTGGTCTTGAACGAAAACGTAGCTGATCGATCTCTAAGTTCAATTTTATCTCAGTCTTCCAAAACTCGAAGTCTATGTGCGAAGTGGAAGGATCGATATCCATTCACGGCCCCAGTAGGGTCATTCAAGCCTAACGGATTTGGATTGTATGACACTCATGGGAACGCGCAAGAATGGTGTCAAGAATTCTATGACAAGAATCGTTATCTTAAGCCCAAGAATTATAAACCACTACCAGACCCTCAAAGAGTAACTCGAGGTGGAACATGCCTCTACCGCGCAGAGGCTTGTCGTGTTGCAAGGCGATTTTCATATCCACCTAATCTCTCACGTTGTGACATCGGGTTTCGAATAGTTCGCGACATTGAGTGATTATTTTCGACAATTCGCATCACTGAGGAAAACACTTTCCAAACGCAATCAGCAACTTCGCAGGACCTTTAAGTTTTACTTTTCTGGTGATCAGTGCTCGGACGATGCTTCTTTCGTGGCGGAGGAACTTGACCCAGGTTTGGCTGTCGGCGGTGACGACGAGATCTGGGTTGCCGACCAGGCCATCCTCGACGTTGATCTTCTGATTGCGGATTGTGATTGTTGCTTCCTGTTGTTCGCTGCCTGTGAAGCGGAAATGGTAGACGGCGTCCAAGTCTCCGGCTTTGCCTGACTGGAAGACGAGCGGAGAATACTTGATGAAACCTTCGGAAGTGGCGACTCGTAAACCATTACCGACGACTTTCGCCTGCTTGTCAGGGAACCGTTTTTTGACATGATCTTTAGCGTCGGAGTTTTCGAGGACATAGACCGTTTCTTCTTTTTTCTGAAGTGGCTTCACGACCTCTTTGAGGTGAGTCGTCTTGCTTTCCAGGTACGGACCGATCACGTCCTCGCCTGCTGGGCAGACCGACATGCAGTAGGCAGCTTTGTAGTTCGCTCCGAATGAAAGGCTTTGCCACATTGATGCTGATTCCTGATCGTCCACTTTCTTGCGGTAGCCGACGGCAGTTTTGCTCGAAGCGATTTGCTCGGCCCAGTCAGTGAATCCGCCCATGAATTCACGGTAGTTGTGGGTATAACAAGCCGAGAAATCGAATTCGCCCTGAGATGATATCGCACCGACTGGACAGGCAGCGACGCACAGTTTGCATTCCATGCAAGGGTTCCAATCGATGGCGGCGCTCTCTTCATCAACTTCCGCTGCGACCAGAATCGTTCCGAGTAGAATGAAGTTGCCGAACTTCGGATGAATCACACACCGATGTATTCCCATGTGCCCCAAGCCAGCCGCGACCGCAACTGGTTTGTGGCTGACGACCCAGATCTTGCCTGGAAACTTGTCCATTTCCATCGGAAATCCCATCGGCGGATTGAGCGCAGCGACCCCTCGGTCCTGGAGAGAACGAACGATTTCGTGTCCGACTTCATCAACAACATCCCCGGTCAAGTGAAACTCACGGTTCGCAACAGACCTGGCAGGCGACTTGATCGGCTCTCGATTCATCTTCACGACATAGCTGATTAACGTTTTCGTTTTCGGAAACACTCGCAAGATATCATCTCGCTGATCATCAAGCTCCGGTCGATCAATCGCCACAAACCCAACATCATCGGCGCCCACCGCGAGTAAGGATTCTTTCAAACCCTGAGCCGAGAGCCGAGTCTTTTCCTGAATAAGTTCAACAGTTTGTGTCATAACAGAAACCTTTCATTTAGATGTACATGCAACTATCGTGGTAAAAAAGTTACGAGAGCTGACTGACCTGTCGGGCAGTATCGCGGACACTCGCGATGAACTTGTCGCCCATCAATTCTGTTGCCTGGGCTTGCGCTTCTTCCCAGGCAGGGGAGACTTCCTTCAATAAATCTTTGCCTGACTTTGTGAGACGGACCGGCTGTGCGCGAGCGTCTTCGTCTTCGATGCTTTCCAGCCAGTCTCTTGATTTCATGCGGTCGATATTCCGACTGAGTGTTGAACGGTCGATCTGTAGCACTTCGCCAATTTCACTTGGACGAACGATTTTCCGAAGCGAAACCACAACGAGGATATTCATCTGACTCACCTTGAGGCCAAACGGTCGTAAGGCATCGTCATAAATGTTCGATACAGCACGATTGATCAACCGCAACCGCACGGCAATGCACTCATTCGCAATTTGACTAACCGAAACCGCCATTATTGAGTCTCCTTTACCATTGATTGTACATGCAACCAAGTGAATGTCAAGACGAAAAGACAAGAGACATCACGGTTTCTTGATCTCCGTGGTGAATCACCCGGTCGCTTCGCAAAGAATGTGAACTGCGACTAGAATGCGGGAGAACCCAAAGAAAGATTGCAACATGAAACGATATTCGATTTTACTGGTCACTTTGCTCTCGCTCATCGTTGTCGGGAATCAGGCTCAGGGGGCGGATTGGGCGACGTATCGCGCTGATGCGTCTCGGAGTGGGTTCACTGAGGAAAACGTTCCGAATCAGTTTAACTTGAGATCGGTTTTCAAGTCGTCGCACCCTCCGAAGCCTGGGTGGATCATGTCGCAGCGGTTGGAATATGACGCGGTCTTCCAACCGATCATTATGGGAGAGATGGTTTACTGGGGCAGTTCTGTTGACGATCAGGTTTACGCCTTCGACATGAAAACCGGTGAACTCCGCTGGACATTTTTTACGGAAGGGCCAATTCGTTTTGCACCTGCCGGCTGGAAAGAACGGTTGTTTGTGGTGAGTGATGATGGCTGGCTGTACGCACTCTCGGCAGAGACCGGGAAGCTACTCTGGAAACATCGCGGAGGTCCGAATGATCGCAAGGTGATGGGGAATGATCGACTGATTTCTCGCTGGCCTGCTCGCGGCGGGGCGGTCGTCATCGATGAGACCGTCTACTTCGCTGCTGGAATCTGGCAAAGTGATGGTGTATTCATTCATGCTCTTGATGCTGAAACCGGCGAACTCAAATGGACGAACGCGGAGAGCGGAGCCATCGAAATGGCACAGCCGCATGGTGGTGCCAACGCCAAAAGCGGCGTCTCTGCACAGGGATATCTACTGGCAGACAGCGATCAACTTTACGTGCCAACAGGGCGTTCAGTCCCGGCTGTTTTTCAACGCCAGAATGGAGAGTTCCTCTACTATCATCTTCAGAAAAACCAACAGCGAGGTGGCTCATTGGCGATGCTGGCGGATCAATTTCTGTGCAATGGCGGTTGCCTGTTCGACAAAAAGACGGGCGACCTTTCCTCACAGTTGGGCTTAGGACCGGCAGTTGCATTGGTTTCAGGAGTAGTCCGGGCCGAAGGAAAATCGCTGGCAGCCTATGGCTGGAAAGATCGACCTTCGAATGATCGAAAAGGGAAACCGATTCAAATTCGTGCGTTAGAGAAATCACGTCTCATTGATTGCGAACAGGAAGTGCTCGAATTCATCATCGCTGGGAAAAACTCGATTCAAGGCGAAGATGGGCGTGTGAGTACCATCGATTATAGCGGACAACGAAACACCTGGTGGTCGCACGAAGTTGAAGGCCGCGCCTTGGGACTCGCGTACGGAAACGGTTATCTGGTCGTCAGTACCGACAAAGGATACATCTATTGTTTCGACGGACAAGAAGGGCCAGAACCAAAAATCACTGAGCAGACGAGCGAAGTTGAAGTTTCAGTTGCCGATAATTTCCATCAGGCAGCGGATGAAATCCTAAAGAAGACCGGCACCACGAAAGGAATTTGCGTCGACTCGGGTTGCGGCACTGGCGACCTGGCAATGGCGTTGGCAGCAAAGTCGAAACTTCATATTTACGCAGTCGAAGCAGACGAAACAAAGGTCGCGACCGCCCGCAAAAAAATTCACGATACCGGACTTTACGGTACGCGAATTACCGTCCATCTGGCAAATCCAGCAAAACCAAACTACCCCAAGAATTTCGCGAATCTGGTTGTCTCTCAGCAATCGTTGACGGCGGAAAACAGTAAAGACCTCGCAAAAGAGCAACACCGAATTCAGCGTCCATACGGTGGGATGATTTGTGTTGGGCCTCTGGAGAATATGAAAACCGAAACGCGCGGCAAACTGAAAGGGGCCGGCAGTTGGACTCACATGTACGCCGATGCTGCGAACACCGTTTGCTCAGCAGATGAAATGAGCGGTCCGCTCGAAATGTGTTGGTTCCGAGATGTTGATTTCGAATTGCCAAACCGTCACGGTCGCGGGCCTGCCCCGCTCACACATCGTGGCGTGATGATCGTTGGAGGCGTCCACGGAATCTGTGCATTGGATGCCTACAATGGGCAGACGCTGTGGATTTATGATGAAAAAGAATATCTGCGGGAATTCGATGGAATCCACCACGATGTCGCAGCAACTGAGGTCGGGAATCACTTTTGCATTGGCGACGACAGCCTCTTTTTAAGGACAGGCAACCGCTGCATTCAACTCGAATTAACCACCGGCAGGCAGATCGCGGTGTTCTCAACGCCGACGAAAGAGGAGGACAAAAACCGCTCATGGGGTTATCTGGCGTATCAAGATGACTTACTGTTCGGAACCGTTTCGAACGAAGAACACAAAGTCAGCCCTCGTTACAAATTGAGCAAGCTGTATCCGGAATCGGTCAAGCTGTTTGCGATTGATGTCAAAACCAAACAATTGAAATGGGAGTATGCTGCAAAAAATTCGGTCCGCAATAACACGAT